>JBGAIK010000325.1:0-4473 GCA_044225615.1 Acetobacteraceae bacterium
GGTGGCCTGCACCGTCAGCTTCCAGACGATCTCGACCTTGCCGCCCCAGGCCTTGGTCGCGGGCGATTCCACGGTGAACTCGAACTGCTCGGTCACCCCCGGCGTGCCGTTGCCCAGCGCCGTCGGCTCCGGCGCCTCGCCCCCCGACCGGTTCGGCTCCGGCAGAGTCTGGTTGGGCGCCTCGACCAGGTCGGCCCAGGGCCCCGGCGGCCGGTCGCCGTCCATCGGCGTCATGTTCGCGGCCTCCGGCGCGGGCGGCGGCGGCGGGGGGGCCGTATGGCGCGCTGGCGGCGGCTTGGGCGGCGCCGGCGGCGGGGGCGGCGTGAACGTGCCCGAATAGGCATGCTCCTCCGAATACCCGGCCTCCTCCTCGGACGAGGACTGGTTCTCCTCCGCGTCATCCGCAGCCGGCTTCGCCCGCTTGCGCCGCACGGGCCCGGCCAGGCTGTCGGCCAGCCCCGCATCGAGCAGGCCAAGCTGCACCAGCCACGCCGTCTTGTCCGACGAGACCGCCATGATCGCCCCCATCCCGGCGCCGGCTGCCCCGCCGCCATTCCCTGCCCGTTCCATCACGGATGCGTGAAGCGTGTTGCCCAGCCCCGCGCCCAGGTCAAGCGCGCCCAGGTCAAGCGCGCCCAGGTCAAGCGCGCCAAGCCAAGGCGCGCGGGCTGGCGCCTACGGTCGGGACCAGCGCGCCGCCGCCGCCTCGTCCTCGTCGCGCGCCGCCACCCATGCCTCGCCGCCCTCGGCGAAGCTCTCCTTCTTCCAGAACGGCGCCCGCGTCTTCAGCCAGTCGATCAGGAACGCGGTGGCCTCCAGCGCCGCCTGCCGGTGGGGCGAGGCCGCCAGCACCAGCACGATGTTCTCGCCCGGCAGCAGCCGTCCCACGCGATGGACCAGCGTGCAGCCCAGCAGCGGCCAGCGCCGCTCGGCCTCGGCCGCGATCGCCGCCATCGCCCGCTCGGTCATGCCCGGATAGTGCTCCAGCGTCATCGCCGTGATCCGCCGCCCGCCCGCCGTGTCGCGCACGGTGCCCAGGAAGCTCGCCACGCCCCCCACATCGGCCCGCCCCTCGGTCAGCGCGCGCGTCTCGGCGCCGACGTCGAAATCCGCTTCCTGGACGCGGACCTCAGCCACCGGTCACCGGCGGGAAGAAGGCGATCTCGTCGCCCGGCCCCACCTTCGCCTCCGGCCCCGCGAAATCCTGGTTCACCGCGCAGCGCAGCACCTTGCCGCCCGACAGCGCCGCCTCGTGCCCCGGGCTCAGCGTGCGCAGCCAGGCCGTCAGCCCGGCCACGTCGGTCACGCTGTCGGGCGGCGAGACCTCCTCCTCGGCCCGGCCCACCCGCTCGCGCAGCCAGGCGAAATACAGCACCCGCATGGCGCTAGCGCGGGGTCGGCACCGACATCACGCTGCCGTCGGTGCCGATCAGCGTCATGGTGCCGTTGCCGTTGTCGATCGCCCGCCCGGTGCTGCCGTTCGGCAGCGTGAAGTTCATCAGCCCGTTGCCGCCGGTGGTGATCACCGCGCCGCCCCTGGCGGTCGGCACCACGGTGCCGGTGGCCAGCGGCGCGGCCGGCGGGATCACCGGCGCCGGCCGCGCCGGGACCACAACGGGTGCCACCGGCTGCGGCGGCGCGACCGGCGCAGGCACCACCGGGGCCGGCACCATCGGCGAGGCCAGCGGCCGCGGCACGGCAGGCGCTGACGGCGCCGGCACCGCCGGCGGCGCCACGGGCGCCGGGCGCTGCTCGATCTGGGTGCGGGTCGGCTCGCTGCGCGGCATCGCCGGCCAGATATTGCCCGGCTCCGGCAGCATCGGCTCGCTCTCCACGTCCTGCCCCATCACCCGGCGCGCATTGTCGCTGTCCGGCTCGGGCCGGTTCGGATTGGCGCGGAAGGACACGGTGTCGCCGAAGAACCCGCCGAAGCCGGTGAACGGGCTGCCCACCATCGAGCAGGCCGGGAGCAGCAGGAGCAGGCCGAGCGGGGCGAGTGGCCGCATCAGTGGAACTTCCTTTCGCGAGTCCGGGCCGCGCCGGAACCGGGGGGAATGTGCCCTCGCCGGCCGCCGCACTCAAGCGCCTGTGTGCGGTGCGGCATGGACACCCAGGCGGCCGATCGCCCAGTCCGCGATCGCGGCGGCGTCGTTGAGAGGTAGCACCGGGCGGTCGGCCGTCAAGGCCGCGTCGGCGGCGATGGCGACGATGTCGTCCCGCCCCGGCCAGATCGGCGGCCGGCCCAGGGCGGCGCGATGCACCTCGATCTTCGGATGCGGGTTGGCCTTGAACCCCTCCACCACCACCAGGTCCACCGGCGCCAGCCGCGCCAGCAGGTCGGGCAGCGCCGGCTCCGGCCCCTCCAGCTCATGCATCAGCGCCCAGCGCATGCCCGAGGCGATCATCACCTCCCGGGCCCCCGCCATCCGGTGCCGCCAGCTGTCCTTCCCCGGCTGGTCCAGGTCGAAGCCGTGATGCGCGTGCTTGACGGTGGATACGGTCAGCCCGCGCGCGATGAAGGCCGGCAGCAGCGCTGTCAGCAGCGTCGTCTTGCCGCTGCCGGACCAGCCGGTCAGTCCGAGTATCTTCATCGACATGTCTTCATCGCCACATCTTCATCGCCGGGCCACGCGCCGGCTCACTCCCGCCCCTGCTGCGTGCTCGCATGCTGCAGCCCGGCGTTCAGGTAGTCCCAGCCGGTCATCAGGGTCAGCAGGGCCGCCACCCACAGCATGCCCTCGCCGATCGCCTGCACCGGCAGCCAGGACAGGTGCAGCACCACCGCCCCGGTGTCGCCCGCCAGCAGCGTGCCCAGCGCCCCCATCTGGAACCCGGTCTTCCACTTCGCCAGCCGCGTCACCGGCAGCCCCACCCGGATCCCGGCCAGGTACTCGCGCAGCCCGCTGACCAGGATCTCCCGCAGCATGATGATAATGGCCGGATACAGCCCCGCGGCACTCATCCGGTTCAGCCCGATCAGCATCATCAGCGTCGCCGCCACCAGCAGCTTGTCGGCGATCGGGTCCAGCATCCGCCCCAGGTCCGACGTGGTGCCCCGGTCGCGCGCCAGCTTGCCGTCGAAATAGTCGGTGATCCCGGCCAGCGAGAACAGCGCGCAGGCCAGCACGTCGGTATCCGGCCGGCGCAGTGCCGCCAGCACCACCAGCACCGGGATGCAGGCGATGCGCGACAAGGTCAGGACATTGGGCAGGTCCGACAGCATGGGCGCGGACCCTATGCCGAATCGCGCGCCGCGTCAGCCCGCCGCCGTTGACCGTCCGATGGCGATTGCCCTAGCCAACACCATGGACCTGCGCTTCTCCGGCATCTGGCCGATCCTCTACGCCTTCTTCGCCCCCGATGGCGGGCTCGACCGCGCCGCGATGCGCCGGCAGACGGAAGCCTGCCTCGCCGGCGGCGCCCGCGGCATGGCGGTCCTCGGCCTCGCCACCGAGGTCGCCAAGCTCACCCCCGCCGAGCGCCGCCAGGTGGTCGAATGGGCCGCCGAGGACCTCGCCGGCCGCATCCCGCTCGCCGTCACCGTCTTCGGCGCCACCCCCGGGGAACAGTCGGAGGCGGTCGCCCACGCCGCCGCCAGCGGCGCCGTCCTCGCCATCCTCCAGCCGCCCCGCACGCCGGGCATGACGGAGGCGGACCTGCTCGACTTCTTCGCCCGCGTCATGGACCGCGCCCCGATCGCCATGGCGATCCAGAACGCCCCCGAATATCTCGGCATCGGCCTCGCCCCCGCCGCGATCGCCGAACTGTCCCGCCGCTGCGCCAATTTCCGCGTCCTCAAGGGCGAGGGCCCCGCGGTGCTGATCCGCCGCGTGGTGGAGGAGACGGAGGGCCGCCTCGCCGTCTTCAACGGCCGCGGCGGAATGGAGCTGCCCGACAACCTGCGCGCCGGCTGCGCCGGCCTGGTCCCCGCCCCCGACTGCTTCGAGGCCCAGGTCGCCATCTTCGACGCCATGAAAAGCGGCGACGAGGCGGAGGCCGAGCGCATCTACCGCGAGATCCTGCCGGCCATCGTCTTCGTCATGCAGTCGATCGACCACCTGATCTGCTACGGCAAGCGCCTGGTCGCCGCCCGCCTCGGCCTCGGCCCGGTGCACGACCGGGCGCCGTTCCTGGCCCCCACCCCGTTCGGCGAGGCCGCGGTCGCCCGCTTCGCGGCGCGGCTCGGCGCCTGTCCCGCCTCACGGGAAAATATTTTGCTGCCACACCGAAACACCGGCTAGTGTCCTGTCCCCGAAGTTCGCCATCCTTCATGGCGGACGTAGGGGTGAACAGGACACTGAAAACAAAGAGCCAGTGTCCCGATTCCGACCGCTGCACGTGGCAACGAACTTCGGAATCGGGACACTAGGAGCCTGTCCTGGTAATGGCTGATTTTGCATCTCGACGGGGCGCGGGTTGGGATGATTCTGTTGTGGCATGAGCAAAGTGTTTCGCCCCTGGAAGATCGACGAG
>JBGAIK010000326.1:0-4461 GCA_044225615.1 Acetobacteraceae bacterium
TGTGGTGAATCTTGTCTTTCTTTCTGGCGGAAGTGCCGCATGAACGCCCGCAACCTCCGCCTGCCCATCTTCATCGGCAAGCGCCTGGCGAAGATGGTCGTCCTCGTCTTCGCCATCGTCGTGCTGAACTTCCTGCTGATCCATTCGGCGCCCGGCGATCCGGCCACCGTCATGGCCGGCCAGTCCGGCGCGGCCGACCCGAAATACCTCGAGCAGCTGCGCC
Source organism: Acetobacteraceae bacterium (assembly GCA_044225615.1). GTDB lineage: Bacteria > Pseudomonadota > Alphaproteobacteria > Acetobacterales > Acetobacteraceae > CAIYPH01. Next base: position 224 of record JBGAIK010000326.1, read on the forward strand.
ACGAGTTCGGCCTCGACCGCCCGCTGCACGAGCAGCTCCTCACCTATGTCGGCAAGGTCGCGCGCCTCGACATGGGCAAGTCCCACCGTCTCCAGCGCCAGGTCTCCGTCATCATCGGCGAACGCCTGCCCGCCACCCTTCTGCTGACCGGCACCGCCTTCTGCTTCGCCCTGATCCTCGGCACCGCGCTCGGCATGGTCTCGCTGCGCTACTACGGCACCCCGCTCGACACCCTGGTCATCGCCGCCACGCTGGTCTTCTACGCCACCCCGCTGTTCTGGGTCGGCCTGCTGCTGGTCCTCGTCTTCAGCGTCTGGCTCAACTGGCTGCCCAGCTTCGGCATGGCCACCGTGGACGTGCCGCTGGAAGGCCTGGCCCTGATCGCCGACCGCGCCCAGTACCTGGTCCTGCCCGTGCTCACCCTCGGCCTGTTCTACACCGCGATCTACGCCCGGCTCTCCCGCACCGCCATGCTCGACGTGGCCGACCAGCAATTCGTCACCACCGCCCGCGCCAAGGGCGCCACCGACCGGCGCATCCTGTGGCGCCACATCTTCCGCAACGCGCTGCTCCCGGTCGTCACCATGGCCGGCATCCAGGCCGGCCAGCTCATCGGCGGCTCCATCCTGGTGGAAACCGTCTTCGCCTGGCCCGGCATCGGCAGCCTCGCCTTCGACGCCCTGCTCCAGCGCGACTACGAAACCCTGCTCGGCGTCTTCCTCTGCACCTCCGTCCTCGTGCTGGTCTTCAACCTGGTCACCGACCTGCTCTACCTCGTCATCGACCCGCGCGTGGAAGCCGCCTGATGCGCCAGCCCGCCATGCTCGCCGGCATCGCCATCCTGCTGCTGGTCGCCGCCGTCGCCATCGCCGCCCCCTTCGTCTTCCCCTTCTCGCCCTGGGATATGCGCGGCGCCCCCTTCACCCCGCCGGGCGACCCCGAGTTCCTCCTCGGCACCGACAGCCTCGGCCGCGACGTCGCCGCCGCGATTGCCTACGGTGCCCCGGTCTCGCTGCTGATCGGCGCCGTCTCCACCTTTGCCGCCTTGTGCATCGGCATCACGCTGGGTGCCCTCGCCGGCTATGCCGGCGGCCGCGTGGACGACGCGGTCATGCGCTTCGCCGAGTTCTTCCAGACCATCCCGAGCTTCGTCCTCGCCGTCGTCCTGGTCGCCATCTTCCGCCCCAGCCTCGGCTCCATCGTCGCCGCCATCGCCATCGTCTCCTGGCCGCCGGTCGCCCGCGTCGCCCGGGCCGAGTTCATGACCCTGCGCAGCCGCGAATTCGTCCAGGCCGCCCAGGTGCTCGGCCATTCCACTTTCTCCATCGTCTTCCGCACCATCCTGCCCAACGCCCTGTCGCCGGTCATCGTGCTGGCCAGCCTGATGGTCGCCAACGCCATCCTCACCGAATCCGCCCTCTCCTTCCTCGGCCTCGGCGACCCCAACAAGATGTCCTGGGGCTTCATGATCGGCTCCGGCCGCAGCGTGATCCGCCTCGCCTGGTGGGTCAGCGTCTTCCCCGGCATCTCCATCTTCCTCACCGTGCTCGGCCTGAACCTGGTGGGCGAGGGGCTCAACACGATGTTCAACCCGCGGCTCGCGCGGCGGAGGAAGGTGGCATGAGCCATCTCCTCTCCGTCGAGGGCCTCACCGTCGCCCTGCCGCCGGGTGCCGATCGCGCGCATGCGGTGGAGGATGTCAGCCTGCACCTCGATCCGGGCGAGATTCTCTGCGTCGTCGGCGAAAGCGGGTCGGGCAAGTCGGTGACGGCCAACGCCACGATGGGGCTGCTGGCCCCCGCGCTCGCGGTGCGGGCCGGGCGGATCATGTTCGAGGGCCGCGACCTGCTCGCCCTGCCGAGGGAGGCGCTGCGCAGCCTGCGCGGCGCCCGCTTGGGCATGATCTTCCAGGAGCCGATGACGGCGCTGAACCCGCTGATGCGCGTCCACGACCAGATCGCCGAGGTGCTGACCATCCACGGCGCCCGGGCCGACGCCCCCGCCCGCGTGCAGGAACTGCTGGAAGCGGTGCGCCTGCCCGATCCGCTGCGCCTCGCCCGCGCCTATCCGCACATGCTCTCGGGCGGCCAGCGCCAGCGGGTGATGATCGCCATGGCGCTGGCGCTGGAACCCGCGGTGCTCATCGCCGACGAGCCGACCACCGCGCTCGACGTCACCACGCAGATGCAGATCCTGCGGCTGATCCGCGACATCCAGCAGCGGCGCGGCACCGGCGTGCTGTTCATCACCCATGATTTCGGCGTGGTGGCCGAGATCGCCGATCGGGTGGCGGTGATGCAGCACGGACGCATCGTGGAGCAGGGGCCGGTGGCGACGGTTCTGAACGCGCCGCGGCATCCCTACACCCAGGCGCTGATCGGGGCGGTGCCGCGCCGGGCCGCCGCGCCGCGGCCGCCGGCGCAGGGGCGCAAGCTGCTGGAGTTCGTCGGCGTCGAAAAGACGTTCTGGCGCGGCCCTGCGGCGCTGAAGGCGCTGGACGGCATCACCCTGACGGTGCGCCAGGGCGAGACGCTGGGCCTGGTGGGGGAGAGCGGCTCCGGCAAGTCCACGCTGGCGCGGACGGCGGTGAACCTGGTGCGGCCGGAGGCCGGCGCCGTGCGCTTCGACGACACCGACCTGACCCGGCTCTCCGCCCGCGGCTGGAGCCCGTTCCGAAAGCGCATCCAGTTCATCTTCCAGGACCCGTTCGCAGCCCTCAACCCGCGCCAGCGGGTGGACGACATCATCGCCGACGGCCCGGTCACCCACGGCACGCCGCGCGCCACCGCGCGCGCCGAGGCGCGGGAGCTGCTGCGCCTGGTCAAGCTCGATGCCTCGGCCGCCGAGCGCTACCCGCATGAGTTCAGCGGCGGCCAGCGCCAGCGCATCGGCATCGCCCGGGCGCTCGCCGGCGCGCCGCTGCTGGTGGTCTGCGACGAGCCCTTGAGCGCGCTCGACGTCTCGATCCAGGCGCAGATCGTCAACCTGCTGCTGCAGCTGCAGGCCCGCCTCGGCCTCGCCTACCTCTTCATCTCGCACGACCTCGCGGTGGTGCGGCAGATCGCGACCCGGGTGGCGGTGATGTATCTCGGCACGGTGGTCGAGCTCGCCGCCACCGAGGCCCTGTTCGCGGCGCCGCGCCATCCCTACAGCGTCGCCCTGCTCGCCGCGGTGCCGCAGCTCGCCACCGATCCCGGGGCGCCGCCGCCGGCTGCGCTGCTGTCCGGCGATCCGCCCTCGCCGGCCGCCCTGCCGCCGGGCTGCCGCTTCCACGGGCGCTGCTGGCTCTACGAGCGGCTGGGCCGGCCGGAGATCTGCCGGCGCGACCCGCCGGCGCTCGCCGGCGGCGACGGCCATGCCGCCGCCTGCCACTTCGCGGCCGAGACCGCCGCCCATGCGCCGGCAGTGGCGCCGATGCTCGCCCCGTGACCGCGCCGCTGCTCGAGGTCGCGGACCTCCGCGTCCACATCCCGACGCCGCGCGGCACGGTCGAGGCGGTCGACGGCGTCTCCTTCGCGCTCGACCCCGGCGAGGTGGTGGGGGTGGTCGGCGAGTCCGGCTCCGGCAAGTCGATGCTGGCGCTCTCCATCCTGCGCCTGCTGCCGCCGCCCGGCCACGTCGCCGGCGGCCGCATCGCGCTCGAGGGCCAGGACCTGCTGGCGCTGCCCGAGCCGGCGATGCGCCGGGTGCGCGGCGGCGCCGTCGGCATGATCTTCCAGGACCCCTCGGCCTCGCTCAACCCGGTGCTGCGGGTCGGCAGGCAGATCCGCGAGACGATCGAGGCGCACCAGCGGATCGGCGCCGCCGCCGCCGCGCAGCGCGCCGTCGAGATGCTGCGCGCCGTGCGCATCGCCGAGCCGGCGCAGCGCGCCCGCGACTATCCCCACCAATATTCCGGCGGCATGCGCCAGCGCGTGATGATCGCCATCGGCATGGCCAACCGGCCGAAGCTGCTGATCGCCGACGAGCCGACCACCGCGCTCGACGTCACCGTGCAGGCGCAGATCATGGACCTGCTCGGCGCGATGAACGCCGAGACCGGCACGGCCATCGTCCTGATCACCCACAACATCGCGCTGGTCTCGCGCTTCTGCGCCCGGGTGCTGGTGATGTATGCCGGGCGCATCGTCGAATCCGGCCCGACCGCCGCGGTGTTCGGCGATCCCCGGCATCCCTACACCGCGGCGCTGCTGCGCGCCGTGCCGCGCATCGAGGCCCGATCCGCCGCGGGGCTGGTG
>JBGAIK010000327.1:0-4400 GCA_044225615.1 Acetobacteraceae bacterium
CGTCGGGCCGGCTCATCCGCCCGCCATCCGGACGACCGCCACGGCATAGACCAGCACGACGAAGGCGAGCAGCGCCGCCATCACCGCGAGGTTGCGGCCGCGCAGCCGCCGCCGCCGCTCCTCCGCGGTGAGCGGCGCCGCGACGGGCGCGCTCGGTGCCGGCCGCGTCATGCCGCCCCCAGGCCGACGGCGCCGAGCAACCCGGGAGCCAGCCCCGGCGCGCGGTCGGCCATCATCAGGCCGAACAGCAGGAAGAGGTAGAGGATCGAGAAGCCGAACATCTGCTTGGCGGCGCGGTCGCCCTCCTCGCGCAGCACCCGCACGCCGAGCACGACGAAGAAGGCGCCGAGCAGCAGAGCGCCGAGGCCGTAGACCGGGCCCGCCACGCCGAGCGCCCAGGGCGCCAGGCCGAGCGGCAGCAGCAGCACGGTGTAGGCCAGCATCTGGCGCTTGGTCGAGCGCGCCCCGGCGACCAGCGGCATCATCGGCACGCCGGCCTTGGCGTAGTCGCCCTCGCGGAACAGCGCCAGCGCCCAGAAGTGCGGCGGCGTCCACATGAAGATCAGCAGGAACATCACGATGGCCGGCAGGCCGACCTCGCCGGTCACCGCCGCCCAGCCGATCATCGGCGGGAAGGCGCCGGCGGCGCCGCCGATGACGATGTTCTGCGGCGTCCGCCGCTTCAGCCAGACCGTGTAGACGAAGACGTAGAACAGCGTGGCGAGCGCCAGCAGCCCGGCGGCCACCCAGTTCACCGCCAGCCCCATCAGGGTGACCGAGAACAGGGCGAGCACCACGCCGAAGGCGAGCGCCTCCTGCGGCAGGACGCGGCCGGTCGGGATCGGCCGGCGGCGGGTGCGCTCCATCAGCGCGTCGATGTCGCGCTCGTACCACATGTTGATGGCGCCCGACGCGCCCGCCGCGACCGCGATGCAGAGCACCGCGACGGCGGCCAGCACGGGATGGAGGTGGCCCGGCGCCACCACCAGCCCGGCGAAGCCGCTGAACACCACGAGCGTCATCACCCGCGGCTTCAGCAGCGCGACATAGTCGCCGACCGCGGCGTCGCCGAGCGCGACGCCGCTGCCGGCGCGGTCCTCGAGGGAGAGGTCGGACAAGGCTGACCCGATCGCCGCCGCGCCGGTCCTAGCGGACCTGCGGCAGCTCCTCGAAGCTGTGGAAGGGCGGCGGCGAGGTCACCGTCCATTCCAGGGTGGTCGCCCCCTCGCCCCACGGGTTGTTGGCGATGCGCCGGCCGGCGAACACCGTGTAGATGGCGATGAAGACGAAGAGCAGCGTCCCGGCGAAGGCGATGTAGGCGCCGATCGACGCGACGTAGTTCCACCCGGCGAAGGCATCGGGGTAGTCGGGATAGCGGCGCGGCATGCCCGACAGCCCGAGGAAGTGCATCGGGAAGAAGGTCATGTTGACGCCGACGAAGGTGATCCAGAAGTGCAGCTTGCCCAGCGTCTCCGGGTACTGGCGGCCGCACATCTTGCCGATCCAGTAGTAGAAGCCGCCGAAGATGGCGAACACGGCGCCGAGCGACAGCACGTAGTGGAAGTGGGCCACCACGTAGTAGGTGTCGTGCATGTAGGTGTCGACGCCGGCATTGGCGAGCACCACGCCGGTGACGCCGCCGACGGTGAACAGGAAGATGAAGCCCATCGCCCACAGCATCGGCGTGGTGAAGCGGATCGAGCCGCCCCACATCGTGGCGATCCAGCTGAACACCTTGATGCCGGTCGGCACCGCGATGACCATCGTGGCGGCGGTGAAGTAGGCGCGGGTGTCCACGTCGAGGCCGACGGTGAACATGTGGTGCGCCCACACCACGAAGCCGATGACGCCGATGGAGATCATCGCCCAGACCATGCCGAGATAGCCGAACACCGGCTTCCTCGAGAAGGTCGAGACGATCTGGCTGATCATGCCGAAGCCCGGCAGGATCAGGATGTAGACCTCGGGATGGCCGAAGAACCAGAACAGGTGCTGGAACAGGATCGGGTCGCCGCCGCCGGCCGGGTCGAAGAAGGTGGTGCCGAAGTTGCGGTCGGTGAGCAGCATGGTGATGCCGCCGGCCAGCACCGGCAGCGACAGCAGCAGCAGGAAGGCGGTGACCAGCACCGACCAGACGAACAGGGGCATCTTGTAGAGCGTCATGCCCGGGGCGCGCATGTTGAAGATGGTGGTGATGAAGTTGATCGCCCCCAGGATCGACGAGGCGCCGGCGAGGTGCAGCGCGAAGATCGCCATGTCGACGGCCGGCCCGGGATGGCCGAGCGCGCTCGACAGCGGCGGGTAGATGGTCCACCCGGTGCCCGCCCCGCCCTCGACGAAGGTCGAGCCGAAGAGCAGCGCGAAGGCCGGGACCAGCAGCCAGAAGCTGATGTTGTTCATCCGCGGGAAGGCCATGTCGGGCGCGCCGATCATGATCGGGACGAACCAGTTGCCGAACCCGCCGATCATCGCCGGCATGACCATGAAGAAGATCATGATCAGGCCGTGCGCGGTGATCAGCACGTTCCACATCTGGCCGTCGGCCAGCCCGTCCGGCCCGACCAGGATCTGCGCCCCCGGATCCTGCAGCTCCATGCGCATCAGCACGGAGATCGCGCCGCCGATCAGGCCGGCGACGATGGCGAAGATCAGGTACATCGTGCCGATGTCCTTGTGGTTCGTCGAGTAGACGAACCGCTTCCACCCGGTCGGATGGTGGGCATGGTCGGCGTGGCTGGCCGCGTGGGGAGTGGCTGCGTTCATCCTTCAGGTCCTTCCCGGAAATCTCGCCCGCTGGGGCCGGTCACTCGGCGGCGGCCTGCGCCAGCTTGGGCGCGGCCGCGACAGGCTGGTCGACCGATGCGAACTTGGTCTTGGCCTCCTCGGCCCAGGCCTTGAACTTGTCCTTCGGCATGGCCTCGATCTCGATCGGCATGTAGGCGTGCCGGATGCCGCAGATCTCCGAGCACTGGCCGTAATAGACACCTTCCTTCTCGACCCTGAACCATGTCTCGTTGACGCGGCCCGGCTCGCCGTCGAGCTTGACGGCGAAGTTCGGCATCGCCCAGGAGTGGATCACGTCGGTCGCGGTGACCAGCAGGCGGATGTTGGTGTCGACCGGCACCACGACGCGGTTGTCGGTGGTCAGCAGCCGGAGCTGGCCGGGCTTCAGGTCCTTCTCGTCGACCAGGTTGGCGTCGAAGGTGAAGTTGCCGTTGTCCGGGTACTCGTAGGACCAGTACCACTGGTGGCCGATCGCCTTGATCGTCATCTCCGCGTCGTGCGTCCGGTCGGCGAAGTAGAGCAGCTTGAAGGACGGGATGGCGACGATCACCAGCAGGATCACCGGCACCACCGTCCAGATCACCTCGATCACCGCGTTGTGCGAGTTTCGCGAGGGCGTCGGGTTGCGCCGCTCGTTGAAGCGGAAGACCACCCAGGCCAGCAGCACCAGCACCAGCAGCGTCACCAGCGTGATGATGATCAGCAGCTCGTTGTGCAGGGCGTGGACGTGATCGGCGACCGGCGAGAAGGCCGGGCGCATCCCGGTCTCCCAGGGCTTGGGCGCACCAACCACGCCCCCCGCCGCGTCCTGGGCGAACGCACGTCCGCCGTGAGCCGCGCAGGCCATGGCCAGCGCCGACAGAATCGAGAGTCTCGACAACCGCATGATGTCTCCGTCTCTGGGCAACCCGACATGCCCCCGGCGACGGCCGCCCCAACCCGCACGCCGACCCCCGGACGTGACGGCAGGGCAAAGCGCACGGGCGCCGGCCTCCCCCATCCCTGTGCCGGGTCGCGGCGGAAGCTACAACGCCCGCAACCCTGCCACAAGTCTTGCGACGACCCGCCGCAGAATGCGAGGCAGACGCGCCCGCGGGACGCCGGCAAGCCGCGGATTTCCGCCGCTTTGCCCGGTTCGGGCGGGCGCCGGAGGGACCGGGTCCGCCACACCGCGAGTCCCGAATCCGCGACGGGCCGAGCCGCAGGGCGCGGTCGCCCGGGTGGTTCTCGCCAGATGACCGCCGGCCAATGCAAGGGCCGGCGGCCGGGCCCGCGGGATCGTGAGCCGACCAGCCCTCATCCGGCCGGAGGGCGAACGCGGCCCTTGTCGATGAACGCGGCCGTGCAGAGACTGACGGAAGATGCAGCCCGTCACGCGAGCAGACATGCACGCCGAACCCGGCCGACCCGTCCCTGCCGGCGCCGCATGAGCGCGACGCCGTATGTCGAGACCCTCGTCGCGGGCCTGACCGGCCGCGGCGCCGTCCCCGTCCTGCGCCACCGCGGGCAGGACGTGCCGGCGGCGGCCCTGGCCGCCTCGATCCACCGCTACGCGCGCGCACTGACCGCGCTCGGGATCGGGCCGGGGCGGCTCGTCGCCATGTTCGCGCCCAACT
>JBGAIK010000328.1:0-4399 GCA_044225615.1 Acetobacteraceae bacterium
TGATCGCGCCGCCCTCGCGCCGGCCCTGCCGCGCGCGCGCCGGCATCGCTGCCCGGCCCGGCGCCCCGCCGCTCCGCCCCCGCGCTCTCCTGTCTCCCGCCGGCGCGGCGCGCGCGCGGCCCCGGTCCCGGCCGCCGCGCTCCGCCCGAAGTCGCGGAACCCGCCCCCGGGCGCATCGCCTTGGCATGCCCTATTTGTTACGTTAGAGAAACTAACAGCCGACCCTAGCCGGCCTCGGCAAAGCTCCCGCCGGCCACAAGCGCGAACGCCGCCTTCAGCTCATGCAGCGCCAGGTCGCGGGTGATGAACACGATCCGCGACCGCCGGTCGTCATCCGGCCAGGCCTCCAGCCGCACCGGCGGGTGGAAGATGTGGTGCACGCCATGGATCACGACCGGGCCGTCCTCGTCCCGCAGGTTCAGGATGCCCTTCACGCGCAGCAGGTCGTCGCCGCGCTCGGTGCGGATGGCGGTCAGCCAGCGGTTCACCGCCATCCAGTCGAGCGGGGCGGCAAAGGCCAGGCAGAAGGCCCGGATGCCGGCGGCATGGCTCTCGCCCTCATAGGCCGCCTCGTTCAGCCACCGCCGCGCATCCGCCGTCCGCGCGGCGGGATCGACCGGCCCGGCGCCGAACAGCAGGCCGGGGGCGATCTCGCCATGCGCCACCCGCGCGATCGGCGCCGCCGGGTTCAGCGCGCGCAGCCGCTCCTCCAGGGGCACCGGATCGGCCAGGTCGGGCTTGGTCACCAGCAGCCGGTCGGCAAGCGCCACCTGCTTCACCGCCGTCGCATGCTCGTCGAGCTGGCGCATCCCGTTGGCCGCGTCCACCGTCGCCACCACCGCGTCGAGCCGCACGAACCGTCCCACCAGCGGGTTGTTCAGCAGCAGCTGCAGGATCGGCGCCGGATCGGCCAGCCCCGTGCTCTCCACCAATACCCGCGCGAAGGGCGGCACCTCGCCCGCGTCGCGCCGCGCCAGCAGCAGCCGCAGCGTCTCCTCCAGGTCGCTGCGCACCGTGCAGCAGATGCAGCCATTGGCCAGCACCGCGACCTCGCCGTCCAGCCGCTCCACCAGCAGGTGGTCGAGCCCGACCGCGCCGAACTCGTTGATGATCACCGCGCTGTCCGCCATCCCCGGATGCCGCAGCAGCCGGTTGAGCAGCGTGGTCTTGCCCGAGCCCAGGAAGCCGGTGACGAGCGAGACCGGCACCCGTTCGGCCGAGCGGTCGGGGTCGAACAGGCTCATGGTGAACTCTCCTTGAACGCCCCCGTCTACGGCGAGCTGCGTATGGACATGGCCCGGCCGCACCGGGCAGTCTTCGCCGGATCATTCTGCCCAGCAAATCGTGCCGCGTCAGTACAACAAGCAACAAGCGCCCGCGAGGCGCACAGGGAGCGACGGATGACCAGCAGTTCCGACGGCGGCGACACCCCCGCCACCGACCGCCGCGGCTTCTTCCGCACCGCCGCCGTCGGCGCGGCCGGCGCCATCGCCGGCGCCGCCCACGGCAAGTTCGGGCTGTCGCCGATCACCCCGGCCCAGGCCCAGGCCCCGGCCGCCGCCCCCAAGGGCTCGGCCGAACGCTGGTGGCCGTCCAGATGGGGCGCCGAGGACCAGGCCGGCGCCACCAACCACATCAACCCGGCCAAGGTGCTGGAGACGATGAAATGGGTGAAGGACGGCAAGGTCTACAAGATCGGCCGCGACTACGAGGCCGGCATGCCGCTGTTCGGCACCCGCGCCTTCACCCTGCGCATCCCCGGCGGCCCCACCGGCGGCCCGTTCGGCGAGAACCGGCTGGTCTACAACGATGAATACCTGTCCACCGAGATCGGCCAGGTCGGCACCCAGTTCGACGGCCTCGGCCATATCGGCATCCAGATGGGCAAGGACGGCGACAAGACCGAGATGCGCTTCTACAACGGCTTCACCGCCCAGGACATCAACGACGCCAACGGCCTGCGCAAGCTCGGCACCGAGAAGCTGAAGCCGATCGTCACCCGCGGCCACCTGATCGACCTGATGGGCCTCAAGGGCGGCATGATGGATGCCGGCCAGGAAGTCAGCCTCGCCGACGTCCGCGCCGCCCTGGCGAAGCAGGGCATGAACGAGGCCGACATCCAGCCCGGCGACGGCGTGTTCTTCAACACCGGCTGGGGCACGCTGTGGATGAAGAACAACGACCGCTTCAACTCGGGCGAGCCCGGCATCGGCATGGAGGTCGCCCGCTGGCTGGTGCAGAAGGACATCACCGTCACCGGCGCCGACAACTGGGCCAACGAGGTGGTGCCCAACCCCGACAAGACGGTGGCCTTCGTCGTCCACGCCGAGCTGCTCACCAAGCACGGCATCCTCAACCACGAGAACCTGCGCTTCGACGACCTCATTGCCGAGCGCAAATACCAGTTCGTCTACGTCTTCGCGCCGACCCCGATCAAGGGCGCCACCGGCTCCGCCGGCTGCCCGATCGCGATGACCTGAAGGGTTCGGGCGCGCTCCCGGAACGAATCCCACAGCACCTGCCCGACCTCGCCCATCATCGTGCCGATGCGGATATTGGCCTCCACCAGCTCGCGCGAATTGCCGTGCGGCAGCTCGGTCGTGTCCAGCGTGAACATGCCATAGGCGATGGTGTCGCCCGGCCCGCGCCGGATCAGCCCGACATCGTTGCGCAGCCCGCGCAGCGAGCCGGTCTTGTTGGCCACGCTGCCCAGCGGCAGGAAGCGCGGCACCCGGTCCTGGTAGTGCTGGTACTCCATGATCGCGATCATGTCGGCGCAATCCTCCGCCGTGCCCGCCTTGCCCTGCTGGATGAGCACCATCAGCCGCGCCATGTCGAGCGCCGAGGTCACGTCGTTGGACCCGTCCCGCACATAGGCGCCGGAGCTGAACGCCATCGGCGCCGCCTTGCTGGCCGCGCGGAAATCGGCATAGGTCAGGGGCTTGTCCAGCGGCAGGTCCCATGCGCGATGGAACAGCCCGCGGCAGGGCAGGGGCACGTGGATGTCGTTCAGCCCCAGCGCCCGCATCCGGGCGGTCACGTTGGCATTGCCCACCAGGGCGCACAGCATGTCGGTCGCCGTGTTGTCGCTGACGATCGTCATCAGCATCATCAGGTCGCGGATGGTGGGGCTGAGCCCGGTGCCGAGCGCCTGGATCACGCCGGAGCCGATGATCCGGTCCTTCTCCTCGAAGGCGATCCGGTCGCCGATCCGGAACTTCCCGGCGCGCGCCTGGGCGTAGACCTCAACCATCACCGGCACCTTGAAGGTGCTGGCGGTGGGAAACAGGCCGCCGCCGTTCACCGCCACCTGCTGGCCGGTCTCGACATGAATCGCCGCGAACCCGGTCTCGATCCCGCCCGCCGCGATCAGTGCCGCGATCCGCGCCTGCGCATCCGCCATCGTCCACTCCCCTTTCCGCTCGCCCGGATCAGACACGCCCTCCCGCGTCTTGCCCAGCCCCCTTGCGCCACCCATCATGCCGTCCCCACAAGCGAGCCCGCCCCATGCCCCTTCCCAACGACCCGCAATCCGCCATTGCCGAGATCACCGCCCGGATCGAGCCCGGCCTGATCGAAATCCGCCGCGACATCCACGCCCACCCCGAGCTCGCCTTCGAGGAGGTCCGCACCTCCGGCGTGGTCCAGGCCGAGCTCGCGAAGCTCGGCATACCGTTCACCGGCATGGCGAAAACCGGCGTGGTCGGGCTGATCGAGGGCGGCCGCCCCGGCCCGTGCCTGGCCATCCGCGCCGACATGGACGCCCTGCCGATCCACGAGCAGACCGGCCTGCCCTGGGCCAGCACCATCGACGGCAGGATGCATGCCTGCGGCCACGACATCCACACCACCACCCTGCTCGGCGTCGCCGCCGTGCTGAAGGAAATCGCGCCCCAGCTCGCCGGCACCGTGAAGCTCGTCTTCCAGCCCGCCGAGGAGGCGATCGGCGGCATGCAGGTGATGATGGACGAGGGGCTGCTGGACAACCCGAGGATCGACCTCGCGCTCGGCTTCCACAACCAGCCGCAGCGCCCGGTGGGCCGCTTCAGCTATTGCCGCGGCCCGGGCCTCGCCGCCGCCGACAGCTTCGAGATCACCGTCCACGGCATCTCCGGCCACGCCGCCCATCCCCACGGCGCGGTCGACCCGATCGTGGCCGCGGCGACCCTGATCACCCAGCTGCAGACCGTCGTCTCCCGCGAGGTGAACCCGATGCACCCGGCCGTGGTCACCGTCGGCGCCATCCACGGCGGCCAGGCCCGCAACATCATCCCCGACAGCGTCGTCTTCCGCGGCACCGTCCGCACCCTGCACGATGCCGCGCGCGACACCGCGGAGGCCGCGATCAAACGCCTCTGCGCCGGCGCCGAGGCGGGGATGCGCGTGCGGGTGGCGGTGG
>JBGAIK010000329.1:0-4386 GCA_044225615.1 Acetobacteraceae bacterium
GTCGTCGGTTTCGGCATGGCCGTTGCGGCCGGCAGTGGCGCTGGCGTGGGCGGTGTAGACGGCGGTCATGGGGGTGTCTCTCTCCGTCGGTTGTGCGATGCCTCGGCGTGGCGAGGGGGTGCAACCCTAGCCGCAAGCCGGCCGCGATGAAAAACCGCGCCGGCCGCCGCCGGTTGCGGCACATCAAGGCGATGTGATCGATCGACGCGTAAAGCCGCCGCGGGGCGCCACCAGGCAGGAGCAACCGGGGCATGTCATTCCTTCGCATTTTCCGCGCGCGCGCCGGCGCGGCGGCGGTTCTGGCCGGGCTGCTGGCGGTCCTGGGGCAGGCTGCACGCGCCGAGCTGAGCTATCCGTGGTACGCGCCGGGCGACTGGTCGGCGCCCGCCGCCGCCTCGGTCATCCCGAACAGCACGCTGGCGCCCTCCGACATCCTGGGCGGGGCGAGCGATGCGCAGCTGATGTGGTACTGCGGCGGCGCCGCAACCTGCGCCTCCGGCCGGGGCGGCACGCTGGAAGCCGCGTTCCGGCTGGAGTTCCAGCTGACGGTCGCGCCGGGCTCGCTGCCGGCGCAGGTGATCCTGGCGGTCGCGGCCGACAGTTTCCTGGTGCTGGAAATCAACGAGACGCGGCTGGGCTATTTCGTGCCGATGAGCCTGACGCCGGGCGGCGCCGCCTATTCCGAATTCTACTGGCTGGCCGACAATACGCTGCCCGACGGCACCGTGCGGCCGCTGTATGCCGACATCGTGGACTTCCTGATCCACCCCGAGCAGGCCGATCCCGCGGTGTCGCACAACCGCATCGACCTGTTCGCCTGCACCGTTCCCGCAACGCCGCCCGCCGGGGAATTTCCGTGTCTTTTCGCGGCCGAAGGCGGCGAGCATTTCGTGCTGGTCGAGGGCAGCATCACCGATCCGTTCACGGGCGAGGTGATCAGCCTGTCCAGCGGCCCGGCCTGGCAGGCGCAAGGGCGGCTGGACACGCTGCCGGTGCCCGAGCCGCCGGGCCTGGCCCTGGCGGCGGTCTTCCTGGCCGGGCTTGCGCTGGTCGCGCGATCCCGTCGGGCGCTGGGCTGGACCATGCGCGCCGCGCGGCACATGCTCCGCCGCGGGTGATGCCAGGCGAGGGAGAATGGTCTTGGCCGATTTCGAACGCGCGCTGGAGGCGCGGCTGCTGCGCTATGTGCAGATCGACACGACCAGCGATGCCGCCAGCACGACCAGCCCCAGCACGCAGAAGCAGTACGACCTGCTGAACCCGCTGGCCGACGAACTGCGCGCGATCGGCGCCGCGGACGTGCGCATCACCGACTACGGCGCGCTGCTGGCCACCGTTCCGGCAACGCCGGGTGTCGCCGTGCCGACGGTCGCGTTCCTGGCGCATGTCGACACCACCCAGCAGTTCAGCGGCACCGGCGTGAAGCCGATCGTGCATCGCGGCTACAATGGCGGCGACATCGTGCTGCCCGACGATTCTTCGCAGGTGCTGTCGCCGCAGAAGTTCCCGTACCTGGGCAGGAAGGCGGGCGAGGACATCGTGACCGCCAGCGGCACCACGCTGCTGGGCGCCGACGACAAGGCGGGCGTGGCGATCGTGATGACCATGGCCGAGCAGCTGCTTTCCCACCCCGAAATTCCGCACGGCAAGATCCGCATCTGCTTCACCCCCGACGAGGAGATCGGCCGCGGCGTCGACAAGCGCCTGCCCGCCGACCTGGGGGCCGATTTCGCCTATACGCTGGACGGCGCCGACAAGGGCGAGATCGTCTACGAGACCTTCTCGGCCGACCAGGCGAAGATCACCATCGACGGCGTTTCGGTCCATCCCGGCTGGGCCAGGGGCAAGCTGGTGAACGCGCTGCACCTGATGGCGAAGATCATCGATGCGCTGCCGCAGGCGACCGACACGCCCGAGGTCAGCGGCGACCGCATGGGGTTCTGGCACGTGACCAACGCCGGCGGCAGCGCCGCCCACGCCGAGATCACCCTCATCCTGCGCGACTTCGAGCGGGCGGGCCTGGCCGCCCGCGGCGCGATGGTGAAGAAGGTGTGCGAGGCCGTCGCCGCGACCGAGCCGCGCGCGAAGATCACGTGTGCGATCAAGGAGCAGTACCGCAACATGCGCTACTGGCTGGAGACGGACATGCGCCCCGTCGAGCTGGCGCGCGAGGCCTGTCGCGCGATGGGCATCGAGCCCTTCGCGATTCCGATCCGCGGCGGCACCGACGGCTCGCGCCTGACCGAGATGGGCGTGCCGACGCCGAACATTTTTACCGGCATGCAGGAGATCCACGGGCCGCTGGAATGGATTTCCGTGCAGGACATGGCGGCGGCGACAGGCGTGTGCGTGAAGCTCGCGGAACTGTGGGGGAAAGGTTGAAGCGGGCGGCACCGCCCCCTCCCCGGCCCTCCCCCGCCCAAGCGCGGGAGAGGGAGTCCGTGCGGCGCCGTGGGAACCCCCTCTCCCGCGCCAGCGGGGGAGGGTTGGGGAGGGGGCGGGGCCGCAGCTTCAGCGCCCCCCAAATTCCCCTCATCACCAACCATGATTGGCATCCGGAACGCCTGGGCGCGATGTTGATGGCGTCACAGGAGACCGAAATGACCGCCGCAACGCTCGACCGTCCCGCCGCCGCTGCGCTGACCTCGCTGTCGTTCGACACCGCGACGTTGCGCGTGCGCGACCTGGACCTCGTCACCCGCTACTACGCCGACGAACTCGGCTTCGCGCTGCTGTCGAAGGACCAGGCAGGCGCCACGCTGGGGACGCCCGACCGGCCGCTGCTGCACCTGGCCGCCGATCCGAAGGCGCGCATCGCCGCGGCGCACCAGGCCGGCCTGTTCCACCTGGCCTGGCTGCTGCCGTCCCGCCTGGCGCTGGCCCGCTGGGCGCTGCGTGCCACCGCCAACGGCCTGCCGATGGCGGCTTCCGACCACATCGTCAGCGAGGCGCTCTATCTCAACGACCCCGAGGGCAACGGCATCGAGATCTATGCCGACCGCGTGCCGGAAAGCTGGGACTTCAGCACCGGCACCGTGAAGATGGCCACGCGCCGGCTGGACCTGCGGGCGCTGGCCGCCAGCGCGGAGGGCGAATGCAGCCCCATTCCCGCCGGCACCGTGCTGGGCCACGTGCACCTGAAGGTGGGCGAGATCGCGCCGGCCGAGACATTCTGGACCCAGGCGCTGGCGATGCAGGTCACCGCCCGCTACGGCGCGCAGGCGGTGTTCATGGCAGGGCAGCACCCCTCGGGCAGCCGCTATCACCACCATATCGCGGCCAATATCTGGGACAGCGCCGGCGCCGGCCCGCGCCCCGCCGGCGAGACGGGGCTGGATCATTTCGTGGTCAAGGCCGCCCACCTGCCGGCCGGCGAGCGGGTCGATCCCTGGGGTAACCGCGCGGTGGTGGTGGTGTAGGGCGCGCGTCGGGCGGGGCTGCCCTCTCCCGCGAGCCGCGGGAAAGGGAGTCGCTTCGGCGCCGTACCGTCCCCTCTCCCGCGCTGCGGGAGAGGGACAGGGTGAGGGGCTTGCTGCCCGCCTCGGCTTAAGCCTCCGTCGCCTCCGGCACGCGTGCGACGCCGATCAGAGTCTCGGCCTCGGCCACCGGGCGCCAGCTGCCGGCCACCAGCACCTCGGCGGCGGCGAAGCGCACCTTGTAGGCCATCTTGCGGCTCTCCGGCACCCAGTAGCCCAGATAGACGAAGGGGAGCGCGACTTCGCGCGCGCGCTCGACCAGCCACAGCACCACCTGGGTCCCGAAACTGCGCCGGGGGCGCGTGGGATCGTAGAAGGAATAGACGGCCGACAGCCCGTCGCTCAACCGGTCGGTCAGGCAGCAGGCGACCAGCGAATCATCCAGGTCGCGGAACTCGACCATCATGGTCTCGATCGGCGTGTCCTCGACCATCGCGCGGTAGTCGTAGAAGCCCATCCCCGCCATGTCGCCGTCGCCGTGGCGGGCCGCCTGGTAGCGCTGGAACAGGGCGAACTGCTCGGTGGTGGCGCGCGCCGGCACCTCGAACGCCTCGACGCCCGCATTCGCGCGCTGGATTTTGCGCTGCGTCCGGTCGGGCGTGAACAGGGCGGTGGCAAGCCGGATCGGAATGCAGCTGCCGCAGCCCTGGCACACCGGTGCATAGGCGATGTTGTGGCTGCGGCGAAAGCCGGCGTGGCTCAGCCGGTCGTGCAGCGCCTCGGCCTCCGGCCCCACCAGCTCGGTCACGAGTTTCCGCTCCGTCCGGCCGGAGAGGTACGGGCAGGGCAGCGGTGCCGTCGTGTAGAAGAATTGCGGCCGGCGGGTGGAACGCGACATAGCCATCGTGGCCCGAGTCTCGGGCAGCGCCCCGCCGGGGTCAACCGCCCGTTGGCTGAGACCCGGGCATAG
>JBGAIK010000330.1:0-4383 GCA_044225615.1 Acetobacteraceae bacterium
GGCGCGCAATCCGTGCACGGCGATCACGTTGAGTGCGACGTTCCTGAGGTCTTCGCGGGTCATTTTCGGTCCTCCCTTGAGACGCTGGAGAGATGGGCAGCGGGGGATGGCGATGCAACCCTTGGGCGCGCGCCTGAAGCGGGCGCGGCCAGCTTTGCCAATCAGGACAGAACCTTCGGATTGCCTGTGACTTGTTGCGCGCTGCGGTGTAACATCCCGAAAAAGAGTGGGAACGACCACATGTTGATCCGGCCGCCATTGCGTGAATATCGCACTTGGAGTGTCGATAGCCGCAACTGGCACCCCTACCGCCCCCGGCCGGATGACATCATCATTGCCACGCCACCGAAATGCGGCACCACCTGGATGCAGCAGATCGTCAGTTCGCTGGTGTTCCAGGATGCGGTGCACCGCGCGATTCCGGTCGTTTCGCCCTGGATCGACGTGCGGTTCCGCAGTTCACCCGCGGAAATGCACGCGACGATCGACGCGCAGCAGCATCGGCGGTTCCTCAAGTCGCATTTGCCGATGGACGGATTGCCGCTCTACGACGACGTCCGCTACGTGATCGTGATGCGCGACGGTCGCGATGCGGCGATGTCGATGCACAACCATTTTTCCGGCTTTACCGACGCGGCCCTGGCGAATTTCGACCGCATCGGGCGCGAAGACCCGACGATCGGGCGGGACTATCCGCGAATTCCGGCGGATGCCGCCGAATATTTCCGGCTGTGGATTTCGATACCGCCGGTGCCGGGCCAGCCCGACGGTTACAACCAGCTTTCGTTCTTCGAGATGGTGGCGAACTGCTGGACCGAGCGACGGCGGGACAATGTGCTGCTTGTGAACTACGCCGATCTGCGGGCAGACCTTGATGCCGAGATGCGGCGGGTATCCGCGTTCCTTGGCATTCCGATCGATCCGACTGTCTGGCCCACGCTCGTGCACGCTGCGGGCTTCGCGCAGATGCAGGCGGCCGGTGCCGCCCTGATGCCCCAGACCGCGGCGATGTTTCCCGAAGGCCCGCGGCGCTTTTTCAACAAGGGCACCAATGGGCGGTGGCAGGATGTTCTCACCGCGGAGGATCTGGCGCGCTACGAGGCCAAGGTGCAGTCGCGCTTCTCGCCGCAGCTGAGGGCGTGGCTGGAGACCGGTCGGCACGGCAGCGGGGACCCGCGCGCAGCCGGCGACTGATACCGTCGCCAGGATGCTGCCGGGGGCTGGGGCGCGGGTAAGGGCGGCAAAACGGGAGGAACGGCGATGGGCGCACTGGTCTTTTGCGATTGCCACATGGTCCGCGCGGCCGAGGGGCTGCGGGCGCAGGCAGAGCCGCGGCGCGCGACGGTGATCGGCGGGCGGCGGGTGCGCACGATCGACATCCATGCCCATTGCGCGGTGCCGGCGGCCCATGCGGTGCTGGGCCGTACACCCGAGGCCGCCGGGCTGCTGATGGAGGACACCTCGGTGCGGCTTGCCGCGATGGATGCGCAGGGGATCGACATGGAGGCGCTGTCGATCAACCCGTGGTGGTACGCGGCGGCGCCGGACGCGGCGGACGAGATCGTGCGCATCCAGAACGCGGCGCTCGCCGGGTTCCGCGACGCCAATCCCGAGCGCTTCACCGTGTTCGCCACCGCCGCCCTGCAGCACCCGGCGCTCGCGGCCGAGCAGGTCGAGCATGCGGTGCGCAAGCTCGGCTTCCGCGGGGTGGGCGTGGGGGGCAGCGTGGAGGGGGTGGAGCTGGCCGACCGGCGGTTCGATCCGTTCTGGGCCAAGTGCGACGAACTCGGCGTGCTGGTGTTCCTGCATCCGCAGGGGACGCGGGAGCTGGATGCCAGCGGCCGGCTGGGGGGGAGCGGGCTGCTGTCGAACACGATCGGCAACCCGCTGGAGACGACGCTGGCGCTGTCGCACCTGATCTTCGAGGGGACGCTGGATCGCCATCCCGGGCTGCGCATCTGCGCCGCGCATGGCGGGGGCTACCTGCCGTCCTACGCCAACCGCTCCGACGCGGTGATCCGGACGTTTCCGGGGCGGGTGGGGCCGCTGCCGAGGAAGGCGCCGACCGCCTATCTGCGCGACGGGCAATTGTTCTTCGATACGATCGTGTTCACGCCCGAGGCGCTGCGCCACCTGATCGCGGAGGTGGGGGCCGGGCAGGTGGTGATGGGCACCGACTACCCGTTCCCGTGGACCAGCACCGAGGTGGAGCTGGTCATGGGCACGCCAGGGCTGACCGATGACGAGCGGGCGGCGATCCTGGGCGGGACGGCGGCGCGGCTGCTGGGACTGGCGGGCTAAAGCAGGGTCTCGACGGCGCGGGAGAGGGTTTCGCGCACGCGCTGGTCGAACGGGCGGGCGGCCCAGGCGCGCGGGTCGATGCGCCGGGCGCGGGTGAGATCGGCGGCGAAGATGCGGCGGAGCGCGTCGGCGGTGGTGCGGCCGAGGATGACGGCGTCGACCTCGGCGTTGAACAGCACGCTGCGGTGGTCGAGGTTGGACGAGCCGATCACCGACCAGACGCCGTCGATGGTGACGGTCTTGGAATGCAGGACCATGCCGTGGGCCTCGTGGATCTCGATGCCGGCCTCCATCAGATCCTCGTAGTGGGAGCGGGCGACGTCGAGGGCGCGCTGGGAGTCGCTGGTGCCGGGGAGGAGCAGGCGGACGCGGACGCCGCGGCGGGCGGCGGCGATGAGGTCGTGCTTCTCCTGCCGGGTGGGGACGAAATAGGCGGCGGTGAGGTCGATCGACTTCTCGGCGTTGCGGATGGCGGAGAGCAGGGTGACGTAGTAGCGGGGCAGATCGTCGTCGGGCGTGCTGCCGATGATGCGGACGAGCTCGCCGCCCATCGGTGCCAGCTTCGGGAAGAAATCGGCCGGGGCGAGGGGCGGACCCTTCTGGCTGGCCCAGTGGTCGAGGAAGAGCTGCTGGAGGGTGGCGACCGCGGGGCCCTCGATCAGCAGGTCGGTGTCGCGCCAGGGGTCGTCGTTTTGGTCGGGGGGCGGGCGGCGGGCGCTGGGGCGGGACTGGTAGGTGGTGCTGAGGTTGATGCCGCCGACGATGGCCAGGCGGCCGTCGGCGAGGAGGATCTTGCGGTGGTCGCGCTGGTTGATCGAGTAGCCGGCGCGGGCCTGGAGCGGGTTGACCGGGTTGAAGCTGAGGAGCTGGACGCCGGAGGCGGCGAGGCGGTCGAAGAAGGCGTCGGGCGTGCCGCCGGCGCCGAGGCTGTCGTAGATGATGCTGACGGCGACGCCCTGGCGGCGCTTGGCGACGAGGAGGTCGGCGAGGGTCTGGCCGTCGGACTCCACGTCCTCGAAGATGAAGTATTCGAGGTGGACGTGGCTCTTCGCGGCCCGGATGGCGGCGAACATGGCGCGGAAGGTCTCCTCGCCGTCGCGCAGGATGCGGGTGCGGTTGCCGGCGACGAGCGGGGTTTCGGCGACCGCCTCCTCGATGGCGAGGTGGCGGGCGAGCATGCCCTCATCGCCGGCGGCGTGGGCGACGCGGGCGATGGCGGCCTGGCTCTGGGCCGGGGTGAGCGGGCCGCCGGCGCCCTGGATGCGCGGCGGGGTGGCCGACGCGGGCGGGGGGAGGTGGAAATGCGGCGGCTCCGCGCAGCCCGCGAGGGCGGCGACGACAAGGCAGGCCAGGACGGGCAGGCGCGGCAGAGCCATCCGGTTGCGATCCCCGTGCGTATAAGGCGACGTTGCGATGGAGGTTCCCGTGAGCGTTGCAGATTGGTGCCTGTTCGCCGCCGTGATGCTGGCGCTGCTGCCGCTGGGGCCGCTGAAATGGGCGCGGCGGGGGCGGTTCGACAATGCGCGGCCGCGCGACCCGGGCTTCTATGCCGATCCGCTGGCCGCGCGGGTGCGCGGGGCGCATCAGAACGGGCTGGAGGCGCTGCCGTTCTTCATGGTGGCCGTGGTGCTGGCGGAGCTGCGGGCGGTGCCGCAGGGCTGGGTGGACGGGCTGGCGCTGGGCTTTGTCGTGCTGCGGGCGGGGTATGTGGCGGCCTATGTGTGGGACCGGCCGAGCCTGCGGAGCCTGCTGTGGATTTCGGCCTTCGTGGCCAACCTGGCGATCTTCGTCCTGCCGGCGCTGGGGCGGGGCTAATTGTTGTAAGTTCGTAACAATATCGGCGCGATGATGCCGCGCGTCAGGTTGCGAGCGGGAACGGCAGCAGGGGCGCGGCGAGGCGGCGCAGCGGGGCCGCTTGCGGGGTGACGGACGGCGCGGCCGGCCGCGCCCAGGGCCAGCGGGCACGCAGGCGCGGGCATTCGGGGGACGCGGCCGGCTGCGGTGCGGCTTCGGGAGCGGGCAGGGCCGGGATGGCGCGCGGCCGTGGGTGCGGTGCAACCGGGCGCGCGGCGGGCGATGCGT
>JBGAIK010000331.1:0-5327 GCA_044225615.1 Acetobacteraceae bacterium
AGGAGGGCCGCGCCATAGCCGCTGCCGCAGGCCGCGACCAGCACCTTCTCGCCCGGCTGGACGGCGGCGAGCTGGACGAGGCGGGCGATCACCATCGGCTCGATCAGCACCCGGCCGTTGCCGAGGGGCACGTCCTCGTCGGCATAGGCGCGGGCCTGGACGCTGGCCGGAACGAAGTTCTCGCGCCGCAGGGCACGCATGGCGTCGAGGATGCGCCGGTCGGACACCTGGTTGGGCCGGACCTGGCTGTCGACCATGAAGTTGCGCGCGGCGGTGCTGTCCATCGGCGATCGGTCCGTCCTGTGGCGGCGGCGTGGGGATCGCAGCCTTATAGAAGCCGGGTTGCCGGATCGCAAAGCCCGCCATGCGGCGGACGCGCTTGACCGTGCCGGGGCGCTCGGCCGATAAGGCGCGCGGCCCTGGCCAGGGTCCGGTGGCAGAGTGGTGATGCAGCGGACTGCAAATCCGCGAATGTGGGTTCGATTCCCGCCCGGACCTCCACCCGCCCCCCACCGCGCCGCATGAAGGAGCCGGGCTGCATGGATTTCCTGATCCTTTCGCCCCGCGGCGGCGGGGCCGAGCGCCGGGTCAACGTGCGCCACGTCGTTCAGTTCTTCGCCGTCGATGCCGCCAACGAGGCGGCCGGAACGAAGTTCCTGCTGATCGACGACAACGAGCTGGTCGTCACCGAGCCGGTCGCGAAGATCGAGATCGCCATCCGCAAGCTCAACGGCAAGCTGATCGCCGCCTGATCGCATGGTCGATTCGCTCGCCTCCGGCGGCTTCTGGCTCGCGCTGGGCGAGATCGCCGGCATCAACATCCTGCTGTCCGGCGACAACGCGGTGGTGATCGCGCTGGCCTGCCGCTCGCTGCCCGACCACCAGCGCGGCAAGGCGGTGATCGGCGGCAGCGCGGGCGCCATCCTGATGCGCGTGCTGTTCTGCGCCATCATCACCTGGCTGCTGGAAATCCCCTACCTCAAGCTGATCGGCGGGCTGCTGCTGGTGTGGATCGGGGTGAAGCTGCTGGTGCCCGAGGAGGGTGCGGACGGGATCGAGGCCAAGTCGAGCCTGTGGGGCGCGATGCGCACCATCATCCTGGCCGACGCCGTGATGTCGCTCGACAACGTGGTGGCGATCGCGGCGGCGGCGCAGGGCAGCATGCTGCTGATCGTGCTGGGGCTGGTGATGAGCGTGCCGCTGATCGTGTTCGGCAGCCAGCTGGTGCTGACGCTGCTGCAGCGCTTTCCGGTGCTGGTGGCGGCCGGCGCCGGCCTGCTGGGCTGGATCGCCGGCGAGATCATCAGCACCGATCCGGCGGTGCCGGACTGGACCGGGGCGGACGCGCACCGGCTGGCGCTGTATGCGCGGCCGGTGCTGGCGGCGCTGGTGGTGGCAGCGGGCACCGCCTGGGCGCGCCTGGCGCGGCGCGTGCCGGCGGTTGATCTGGCGCCGGAGGACCGGCGGTGAACGCGCCGCTCGCGGTGCTGCTGCCGACCGACGATTCGCCCTCGGCGCGAGGCGGCGAGCGCGCATCTGGTCGGGCTGGCGGGGCGCGGCCTGGCTGGAGGTGCATCTGCTGAGCGTGCAGCCGCCGCTGCCTCGGCGGCGCGGCATCGGCGCGGGCGAGTCGCTGAACGCGCTGCATCGCGACGAGGGGATGAAGGCGCGCTGGCCGGCTGCTGGTGATCGCCGCTTCCGGCATCCGCGCCCATTGCCGCGTCGCGGTGGGCGAGCCGGCGGCGCTGGTTGCCGAGTTCGCCGCGCGCTCGGCTGCGGGCAAGTGGTGATGGGCACGCGCGGGCTCAATCCGGCGATGGGGCTGGTGCTGGGCTCGGTCGCGTCGGGCGATCGCAGCGTGCCGGCTGCGGTGGCCGCTGGTGCACGCCGACCGCGAGATAGCCCAGTCGCGAGATCGGGAATTCACAGCCTGCACGATGCCCCCGGCACATTGCGCAGCCAGGAGAGGTGGGGCACATCCGCGCCGATGGCCGGTGCGGCCGAGAACAGGACGACGGAGGATCGAGGATGGAACAGCGGAAACTGATCAGGCGCGCCGGGCCGAGGGCCTGGCCGCGACGGTGGCGCTGGCCGCGCCGGCAATCGCGCAGACGACGCCGGAGAGTGAAGTGGCGGCTGACCTCGAGCTACAAGTCGCTCGACGCTGCTGGCGGGAGCGGAGATGTTCACACGGTCGCCGAGCTGTCCGACAACCGGTTCCAGATCCGCACCTTCGCCGCCGGCGAGATCATGCCCGGGCTGCAGGTGGCGGATGCGGTGCAGAACGGCACGGTGGAATGCGGGCAGACACGCCTTTACTACTATTTCGGCAAGGACCACGACCTTCGTGCTGGAGACGGGCGTGCCGTTCGCGACGAACCAGCGGCAGATGTTCGCCTGGCTGATGCATGGCGGCGAGCAGAACTGGTGCGCGAGTATTACAGGGGCTTCGGCTTCGCCAACTACATCTTCGGCAACACCGGGGCTGAATGGGCGGCTGGTTCCGCAAGGAGATCAACACCGTCGAGGACCTGAAGGGGCTGAAGTTCCGGGTGGCGGGCTTCGCCGGCGAGATCCTGCGCCGGCTGGGCGCGATCCCGCAGCAGATCGCCGCCGGCGACCTGTATCCGGCGCTCGAGAAGGGCACGATCGACGCGGCCGAATGGGTGGGGCCGTACGACGACGAGAAGCTCGGCCTGCAGAAGGTGACCAAGTACTACTACTACCCCGGCTGGTGGGAGGGCGGCTCGGTGCTGTCGCTCTACGTCAACCTCAAGGCGCTCGACGCGCTGCCGCCGCTGTACAGGAAGATCCTGGAGGTCGCGGCCGACCAGGTGACGGCGTGGATGACGCCGAAATACGACGCGGTGAACCCGAACGCGCTGAAGCGGCTGGTGGCCGGGGGCACGGTGCTGAAGCCGTTCCCGCGCCCGGTGATGGAGGCCTGCTTCGACGTGGCGTTCAAGTACTACGACGAGATCTCGGGGCAGAACCCCGCCTTCAAGAAGATCTACGACAGCATGAAGGCGTTCCGCACCGACCAGAACCTGTGGTTCCGGGTGGCCGAGAACACCTTCGACAACTTCAACTTCCTGATGTCATCGCGTGGCCGCTAGATCATGATTGGTCTGGGTCGAACCAATCGCGATCCAGCAGGTCATTGTTTGATCGCGTGATTCACGCTTTCCGGCCTTCGGCCGCAAGCGATCACGCTCGCGGCCACGCGACGCGCGCGGGGGCTGAGCCGCGCCGGCCGCCCCTGCCCCCTGCCCTTCCCGGAATTCCGGGAAGGGCAGACGGGTGCGGCACATTTCCGCTTGCGCGAAGCTGCGTCCATCGGCCTTAATCCGCGCCAATCGACATAATGTCGGCCGGACGGACGCCGTTGCGCGCCCGTTTGCAATGCGCGGGAGGCTACAAGGAATGGAACGCAGAAAATTCATGCGTCGTGCCGGCGTGGGCGGCGTGGCGGCGGCGGCCGCGGTGACGAGCCTGGCGGCGCCGGCGATCGCACAGTCGATGCCGGAGGTGAAATGGCGCATGACGTCGAGCTTCCCGAAGTCGCTCGACACGCTCTTCGGCGGCACCGAGCTGTTCGCCAAGGTGATCGGCGAGATGACCGACAACCGCTTC
The DNA here is from genome assembly GCA_044225615.1 of Acetobacteraceae bacterium. GTDB lineage: Bacteria > Pseudomonadota > Alphaproteobacteria > Acetobacterales > Acetobacteraceae > CAIYPH01. Next base: position 3,634 of record JBGAIK010000331.1, read on the forward strand.
CAGATCCGCACCTTCGCCGCCGGCGAGATCGTGCCGGCGCTGCAGGTGGCCGACGCGGTGCAGAACGCGACGGTGGAGTGCGGGCAGACCGCCGCGTACTACTTCTTCGGCAAGGACCCGTCCTTCGTCTTCGAGACCGGGCTGCCGTTCACCATGAACCAGCGGCAATACTATGCCTGGCTCGGCCATGGCGGCGGGCACGAGCTGCTGCAGGAGTTCTACGCGCCCTACAGCATCAAGAGCTTCACCTTCGGCGGCACCGGCGCCCAGATGGGCGGCTGGTTCAACAAGGAAATCAACACCGTCGACGACATGAAGGGGCTCAAGTTCCGGGTCGGCGGCTTCGCCGGCGAGATCCTGATCCGCCTCGGCGTGGTTCCCCAGCAGATCGCCGGCGGCGACATCTATCCCTCCCTGGAGAAGGGCACGATCGATGCGGCCGAATGGGTGGGGCCGTACGACGACGAGAAGCTCGGCTTCCAGAAGGTGACGAAATACTATTACTACCCCGGCTGGTGGGAAGGCGCCTCGGTCGGCTCGCTCTACATCAACAGCAAGGCGTGGGAGTCGCTGCCCAAGACCTACCAGAAGATGGTCGAGACGGCGGCCGGGCTCGTCACCTCGTGGATGGTGCCGAAATACGACGCGGTGAACCCGGCGGCGCTGAAGCGGCTGGTGGCGGGCGGCACCCAGCTGCGCGCGTTCAGCCGGCCGGTCCTGGAGGCCTGCTTCGACGCGGCCTACAAATACTACGACGAGGTGTCGGAAAAGAACCCGCGCTTCAAGAAGCTCTACGACAGCCTGAAGCCGTTCCGGATGGACGAGAACCTGTGGTTCCGCGTCGCCGAGAACGGGTTCGACAACTTCAACTTCCTGATGTCCTCGCGCAACCGCTGAGTACGATGGTATGGCGCCGTGCCGCGGGGCGGCGCGGCGCCGGACTGTCTTGACGTTTCCTGGCCCCAACAGTGCGGTTCCGCTGTATCGTGGCCTCGCCCGGAGACGCAAGGATCGCCGATGGTGCCAGCCGCGCCGCCCCGCATCGCCCTGTTCCTGACCGCGCTCCTGGCGCTGGGCGGGGCGACCGCCGTGGCCGCGGCCGTCGCGTTCCGCGGCCTGGCCGCGGAGATCCGTGAAGACGTGACCCAGGATCTGCTGGCGGCGCTGCACCAGCGCCGCCAGCAGATCGAGTTCGTGCTGTCCGAGCGCCAGGGCGACGCCACCATCTTCGCGACCCGGCAGTCGATGGCGGCACTGCTCGACCCGGCGACGCCGGAGGCGCAGCGCGCGGCGGCGCGGCGGGCCAGCGAGCAGACGATCGCCGACTATGCCGGGCTCTACGGCTATCGCCGCATCCTGGTGCTGGACGCGCGGCTGAACCCGGTGATCGGCAGCGAGGACCGCCGCCTGATGCCGGTGGTGCTGGTGGCGCTGCGCCGGGCACTGTCCTCCCGCGCGGCGCTGGTGGCGGAGCTCCACCAGGCGGCGGGCGGCGCGGTGGTCTACGGCATCGCCCGGCCGATCGTGCCCCAGGGCGCGCCCGCGGACGCGGCGCCGCTGGGCGTGGCCTACATGGAGATCGAGGCCCGCGGGCCGCGCCACGGGCTGGTCGATTCGTGGTCCACGGCGCGGCGGTCGCTGCGGCTGGCGCTGGTGCGCGACGCCGGGCGGCAGGTGGACGTGATCTCGCTGGC
>JBGAIK010000332.1:0-4322 GCA_044225615.1 Acetobacteraceae bacterium
GGCGGTCGGCAGCGTGCGGGCGACCGCGCCGAGACGGACCTTGCCGGCGTCGCGGGTCGGCAGCGTGCGGGCGACGGCGCCGAGACGGACCTTGCCGGCGTCGGCGGTCGGCAGCGTGCGGGCGACGGCGCCGAGACGGACCTTGCCGGCGTCGCTGGTCGGCAGCGTGCGGGCGACGGCGCCCATGCGAACAGTGCCGGCGTCAGCGGTGGGGCGGGCGGTTGCAGTCATCGGGGCATCCCTTCCATTCGATACGCAGGGAGGCGCGACGCCGCCCGTTGCAGTTGATGAAAGGAAAATTCCACACACTCCGGCGTGTGTGCGTTTTAACGGCGTTAAGACGCCGGTAAAACGCGGGACAAACGCTGAATTAACGCATGCAGGGGAGCATTTTAAGCCGCGGCGTGCCCACCGCGCCGCAGCGGCAGGGCAAAAACGGCGCATAACCGGCATTCCTTGAGGCCATTTCGGTGCCGGTGCGATTCAGTCGCGCGCCTGCTGACCACCGCGCAGTGCGCGCGGCGCCGCCGTCAACGTCCTTCGTGATGGGCAAAGAAATGTGAATTCAGCGGGATATCCGGCGTGAAATCGCAACCTGCCGTTGCATTTCCCGCCCGCCGGAGTCCGAATCCTTCCGGTTCAGGCGGCCGTGCCGCCCACTGTCAGCCCCGAAAGCTTCAGCGTCGGCTGGCCCACGCCCACCGGCACCCCCTGCCCGTTCTTGCCGCAGGTGCCGATCCCGGGATCGAGCGCCGGGTCGTCCCCGATCATCGCAACCTTGGTCAGCGCATCAGGCCCGTTGCCGATCAGCGTCGCCCCCTTGACCGGCGCGGTCACCCGGCCGTCCTCGATCAGGTACGCCTCGCTGGCCGAGAAGACGAACTTGCCCGAGGTGATGTCCACCTGACCGCCGCCGAAATTCACCGCATACAGGCCGCGCTTCACCGAGCGGATCATCTCCTCGGCCGTGTGGCGCCCGCCCAGCATGAGGGTGTTGGTCATCCGCGGCATCGGCGCATGGGCATAGGACTGCCGCCTTCCGTTGCCGGTGGGCCGCACACCCATCAGCCGCGCGTTCAGCCGGTCCTGCAGGTAGCCGCGCAGATAACCGTCCTCGATCAGCACCGTGCGGCCGCTGGGCGTGCCCTCGTCGTCGACCGTCAGGCTGCCACGCCGGTCGGGCAGCGTGCCGTCATCCACCACCGTCACCCCAGGGGAGGCGATCCGCTGGTTCATCAGCCCCGCGAAGGCCGAGGTCTGCTTGCGGTTGAAATCGCCTTCGAGCCCGTGGCCGATCGCCTCGTGCAGCAGGATGCCGGGCCAGCCGGGGCCCAGCACCACGGGCATCTCGCCGGCCGGCGCCGGGCGGCTGTCCAGGTTCACCAGCGCCTGGCGCAGCGCCTCGTCCACCGCCTTGCGCCAGACCTCCTCGCCCGTCACATGGCCGAAGTCGAAGCGCCCCCCGGTGCCGAAGCTGCCGGTCTCGCGCCGCCCGTCCTGCTCCACCACCACCGAGACGTTCAACCGGATCAGCGGCCGCAGATCGGCCACCCGGGTGCCGTCGGCGCGGATGATCTGCACCGCCTGCCACTCGCCGGCAATCGAGGCCATCACCTGGCGCACCCGGGTGTCCTTGCCGCGGGCATAGGCGTCGATCTCCGCCAGCAATCCGGTGCGCTTGGCGAAATCGTTGCCGCCGAGCGGGTTGGCGCCGCTGTAGAGGCGCGCATTGCTCGCCCGCGGCGGCTCGGCGGCACTGCCGGAATGGCCCGACTTGACGGCAGCCACCGTCCCCGCCGCGCGCTTCAGCGCCTCCTCGGTGATCTCGCCGGCATGGGCATATCCGGCCGCCTCGCCTGCGACCGCCCGCAGGCCGAAGCCGAGCGAGGTGTCGAACGACGCGCTGCGGATGCGCCCGTCATCGAGGCTGATGGCCTCGCTCTCGCGATACTCCAGGAACAGCTCGCCATCGTCGGCACCGTCGAGCGCCCCGCCCAGCAGCCGGGCGGCGGTGTCGCGGTCGAGCTGCGCGTCCGGCCGGTCGAAGAACAGCCGGTCGGTGACGGCAAGCGGCGTGTCGGAGAGGTGTGCGGACATCGGAACTCCCATCACGCCGGCGGCCGGCGAACTTCGTGCAGCAAGGTAAGCGCGGCGGTCAGCAGCAGCACCGCCGCCACCTGGTGCGCGGTGCCCAGCACGGGCGGCACCACCCAGAGCAAAGTGGTGACGCCAAGCGCATATTGCACCAGCACCGCGAGTGCCAGCGCAAGCAGCATCCGTGCCAGGCCGGGCGCAGCCACGCGCGGCAGCCAGTACAGCGCGGTGGCGAGGCAGCCCGCCAGCGTGGCCGTCGCCAGCAGCCGGTGGTTGAACTGCACCGCGGCGATGTTCTCGGTCAGGTTCAGCGGCAATGGCGACAGCGCGGCGTAGCCCTCGGGCACCAGCCGGCCGTCCATCAGCGGGAAGGTATTGTAGGTGAACCCTGCCCTGAGCCCGGCCACGAACCCGCCGGCAAGCACGGTGAGGCCCACCAGCACGGCGTTCGCCCAGGCCAGGCGGCGCAGCCCTGCGGATACCGCGGTGCCGACGGGCCGGGCCAGGGACAGGCCGGTCCAGAGCAGCGCGCCGTAGAGCAGCAGCGCCAGCGCCAGATGCACCACCAGCCGGTACGGCGACACCGCGGTGCTGTCCGGGAAGAAGCCGGAGGCGACCATGAACCAGCCCACCGCCCCTTGCAGCCCGCCAAGGGCGAAGAACAGCAGCAGCCGCGGCACCAGCCGCCGGCGGATCGCCCCGGTCCAGGCCAGCCAGGCCAGCGGCACGATGAACACGACGCCCATCAGCCGGCCCCAGAAGCGGTGGGTCCATTCCAGCCAGAAGATCTCCTTGAACCCGTCGAGGCCGAATCCCTTGTTGACCAGCGCGTACTGCGGAATCTGCCGGTAGAGATCGTAGAGCCGGTGCCACTCGGCGTCGCTCAGCGGCGGGATCGCGCCCATGATCGGGGCCCATTCCATGATCGACAGGCCCGATCCGGTCAGCCGGGTGGCACCGCCGAGGCCGATCATGACCAGGATCATGAAGCACATGCCGAACAGCCACCAGGCGACGCGGCGGTCGGCGGGGGTGGCGAGCGCGGTCGGGGCGATGGGGTCGAACGGCATGGCGCCAGCATAGCCCGTCCTGCTCACCGGATCACGCGCGGCCGGTCGGCATCGGCGTAGTCGATGACCGCGGTCGCCCGCGCCGTGGGCGCGCACGCCCGCAGGTAACGGCGCTGGCCCTCCACGTAGCGCCGATTGGCCGGATGGTCCGGATCGGGAGGCGATCCGTCGCGCAGCGCCATCCGCGCGCAGGAGATGGCGAAGGGCGTGTCGAGGAAGATCGAGAAGCCCCAGCCGTCGCGCAACTCCGGCCGGTGCAGGAAGATGCCGTCGAGCAGCAGCACGGCATCCGCCGGCGCCTGCAGCCAGGGCATGTCCACCGGGCGGTCGGCACGGTGGTCGAAGGCCGCGACGCGATGCAGCCCTGACCCGCCCGGACCGAAGGGATCGAGCAGGCAGCGCCGCAGCGCCGCGTAGTCGTATGAATCGCGATAGAACCCGTCGGGGGAGTCGCGGCCCAGCCGATAGCGCGCGGCGCGGGGCTGGTGGAACCCGTCGACCGAAGCGCGCACCACCGGCCGGCCCAGCGCGGCGAGCGATGGGGCGAGCGCATCGGCGAACATGGTCTTGCCCGCCCCATCCACCCCGTCGATGGCCACGCGCAGGCGATGTCCGGCATCCAGCGCCGCGATGCGCCCGGCGAGCCAGGCCAGCACCGCATCCCGGCCCGCCATCAGCGCCGCGCGGGCATCGCCACCTTGCGGCCCACCCAGTCCGGGCGGCCGGGCCCCGCATGGGCGGTGACGGTGGCGGCAATGCTGGCATGCTGCGCCGCCGGCCAGGGGACGACCTTGCGCGGCCCGAGATCGACATGGAGCATCATCGCCTCCCAGCAGCTGGCCCGGGCCATGTCGGGCAGGCGGAACATCTCCTGCGCCACGTGCACCCGCTTGGCGTCCGCCGCCAGCGCCCAGGAATGCACGCGCACCCGGTCGCCCAGTACCAGTTCCTGCTCGTACAGCGTATGGGTCTCGACCGCGAACATGCCCATCCCGGTCCGCCTCGTGTAGGCCCAGTCGAGATCCCATTCGGCGCACAGCAGGTCGAGCGCGTGGTCGAACAGCACCAGGTAGTAGGCGAGGTTCATGTGGCCGTTGCCGTCGATCCAGTCGGCCTTCACCTCGCCCTCGAACGCGGCGAAGGGGCCGGTCATGCCGG
>JBGAIK010000013.1:0-38703 GCA_044225615.1 Acetobacteraceae bacterium
CTGCGGCTCGTCGAAGTTGATGAACAGCTGCAGCTGGTCCTGCAGGATGCGGGCGGCGAGCGCCACCGCGTCCTCGGGGGTGACGGTGCCGTTGGTTTCCACCGTCAGCAGCAGCTTGTCGTAGTCGGTGACCTGGCCGACGCGGGTCGGCTCCACCTTGTAGGACACGCGGCGCACCGGGGAGTAGATGCTGTCGATCGGGATCAGGCCGATCGGGGCATCCTCCGGGCGGTTCATCGCGGCGGCGACGTAGCCCTTGCCGGTGTTGACGGTGAATTCCATGCCGAGCTTCACGCCGTCGTCGAGCGTGCAGATCACGAGGTCGGGGTTCATCACCTCGATGTCGTGGCCGGTCTGGATCTGGCCGGCCTTGACCTCGCCGGGGCCGACCGCGGTGAGCACCATGCGCTTGGGGCCGTCGCCGTGCATGCGCAGCGCGAGCTGCTTGATGTTCAGCACGATGTCGGTGACGTCTTCGCGCACGCCGGGGATGGAGCTGAACTCGTGCAGCACGCCGTCGATCTGGACGGCGGTGACGGCGGCACCCTGGAGGGAGGAGAGGAGGACGCGGCGGATGGCGTTGCCGAGCGTCATGCCGAAGCCGCGTTCGAGCGGCTCGGCGATGACGGTGGCGACGCGGGCGGGATCGGAACCGGGGTCGAGATCGAGCTTCTCGGGCTTGATCAGGGACTGCCAGTTCTTCTGCATGACAGCGGACAAGCGCATGGCGTCACACCCGCCGCCGCTTGCGCGGCCGGCAGCCATTGTGCGGGATGGGGGTCATGTCGCGGATGGCGGTGATCGAGAAGCCGACGGCCTGGAGGGCGCGCAGCGCGCTCTCGCGGCCCGAGCCGGGGCCCGAGACCTCGATCTCCAGCGTTTCCATGCCGTGCTCGCGCGCCTTCTTGCCGGCATCCTCGGCGGCGACCTGGGCGGCATAGGGCGTGGACTTGCGGCTGCCCTTGAAGCCCTGCATGCCGGCGGAGGACCAGGCGATGGTGTTGCCCTGGGCGTCGGTGATGGTGACCATGGTGTTGTTGAAGGTCGCGGCCATGGGCCACGCCGGACGTGATGTTCTTGCGCTCCTTCTTGCGGGTGCGCGCGGCGGCGGCAGGCTTCGCCATGAATTTCGGTCCTGTCCAACAAAGCGCTGCGGCCGGCCTGGCCGCAGCGGAGTTTCAATGGGTACGCGGCAGGCGGCAGGCGCCTACTTCGTGACCTTCTTCTTGCCGGCGATCGCCACCGCCTTGCCCTTGCGGGTGCGGGCGTTGGTGTGGGTGCGCTGGCCGCGCACCGGCAGGCCGCGGCGGTGCCGCAGGCCGCGATAGCAGCCCAGGTCCATCAGCCGCTTGATGTTCATCGCGATCTCGCGGCGCAGGTCGCCCTCGACGCGGTAGTCGCGGTCGATCATCTCGCGGATGTGCAGCACCTCCTCGTCGGAGAGGGTGTTGACCCGGCGGTCGTCGGCAATGCTCAGCTTCCTGCAGATCTCGGCCGCCTTGGCGGGGCCGATGCCGTAGATGTAGCGCAGGCTGATGGTCACCCGCTTGTTGGTCGGAATATTCACGCCGGCAATTCGCGCCACGCCTATGCACTCCTGAACGGCCCCGCCATGGCGGCGGCAAGGCCTCGGCAAAAAGGAAGACGGCGGACCCGAAGGGTGCCGCCGAGGGCGCGCACTATAGCCCCGGATGGCGGGGAGTCAACGCGCCTGTATCAACTTTGCGTGAGCGGCGAAGGTTCACTGGGCTGCCATGCAAGGGGGGAAGGGAAGCGGCCTCCGGCGGCCAAAGGCCATTGGCCTTTGGAAACCATTCGTGCTGGCGGCTGCATCGACGGCCTGCGGCGCAAGGAAGAAAGGGGTTTCGGCCAATCGCCGACGGCTTTCGCCGCGCCGCCAGCACGGATCGGTTTCCAAAGGCCAATGGCCTTTGGCCGCCGGAGGCCCCTTCCCTATGCCGGCGCCTTCACCCGATCGAGGAGCGTCACCAGTTCGGCCGTCACCATGTCGATATCGGCCATGCCGTCGACCTGGTGGAGGCGGCCCTGGGCGGCGTAGTAGGGCAGGATCGGGGCGGTCTGGCGGTGGTAGGCGTCGAGCCGGGCGGCGACGGTTTCGCGGTTGTCGTCGGCGCGGCGGGTGAACTCTGTGCTGCCGCAGACGTCGCAGACGCCCGGCGTTTTGGGCGTCTGGAAGCTGTCGTGGTAGCCGGCGCCGCATTTGGCGCAGGTGTAGCGGCCGGCGATGCGGTCGGTCAGCGCGGCGTCGTCGACCTTGAGCTCGATGACGGCGTCGAGCGCCAGGTGGCGGGCGCTGAGCATGGCATCCAGCGCCTCCGCCTGCGGGACGGTGCGGGGGAAGCCGTCGAGGATGAAGCCCTGGGCGCAGTCGGGGCGGCCGACGCGGGCGGCGAGCATGCGGATGAGGATGTCGTCGGACACCAGGCCGCCCGATTCCATGATCGCCCTGGCCTCGCGGCCGATCTCGCTGCCGGCCTTGACCTCGGCGCGCAGCATGTCGCCGGTGGAGATCTGGAGGATGCCGTAGCGGTCCTGCAGGCGCTTGGCCTGGGTGCCTTTGCCGGCGCCCGGGGGACCCAGCAGGATGAGCTTCATTGTTTGCCTTCCTCAAGCGCAGCCGGGGGCCGCGCGGACGCCGATCAGCGCCCGCGGCCCTTGACGCGAGTCTTCTTGATGAGCCCTTCGTACTGGTGGGCCAGCAGGTGGGACTGGATCTGGGTGATCGTGTCCATGGTGACGGAGACGATGATCATCAGGCTGGTGCCGCCGAAATAGAACGGCACGCCGTAGTTGGAGATCAGGATTTCCGGCAGCAGGCAGACCACGCAGAGATAGAGCGCGCCGATGGTGGTGAGGCGCGTGAGCACGTAGTCGAAATAGTCGGCGGTGGCGTTGCCCGGGCGGATGCCGGGGATGAAGCCGCCGTATTTCTTGAGGTTGTCCGCCGTCTCCTGCGGGTTGAAGACGACGGCGGTGTAGAAGTAGCTGAAGAAGATGATCATCGCCGCGTAGGTAGCCATGTAGAGCGGCTGGCCGTGCGCGAGCGCGTTGCCGATCATCGACAGGATGCCGAGGTCGCCGCCGCCGGAGAAGCCGGAGATGGTCGCCGGGATCAGCAGGATCGAGGAGGCGAAGATCGGCGGGATGACGCCCGAGGTGTTGATCTTCATCGGCATGTGCGTCGAGTCGCCGCCGAACATGCGCTGGCCGACCTGGCGCTTGGGGTACTGCACCACGATGCGGCGCTGGGCGCGCTCCATGAAGACGATGAAGGCGACCACGGCGACGGCGATGAACATGAAGGCGACGATGAAGACCGGGCTGAGCGCGCCGGTGCGGCCGAGTTCCAGCAGCGAGGCCAAAGCGTGCGGGATGTTGGCGACGATGCCGGCGAAGATGATCAGGCTGGTGCCGTTGCCGATGCCGCGGGCGGTGATCTGCTCGCCCAGCCACATCAGGAACATGGTGCCGCCGACCAGCGAGACGACGCAGGAGACGCGGAAGAACAGGCCCGGGTCGATCACCGCCGCGCCGAACGCGCCGCGCATGCTCTCGAGTCCGACGGCGATGCCGTAGGACTGGAAGATGGCGATCAGCACCGTGAGGTAGCGGGTGTACTGGTTGAGCTTCTTGCGGCCGCTCTCGCCCTCCTTCTTGAGGGTTTCGAGCGTGGGGACGGCGGCCGACATCAGCTGGATGATGATGGAGGCCGAGATGTAGGGCATGATGTTGAGCGCGAAGACGGTCATGCGCCCGAGCGCGCCGCCCGAGAACATGTCGAACATGCCGAGGATGCCGCCGCCGTGCTGCTGCAGCATCTCGCCCATCACCGAGGCATCGACGCCGGGGACCGGGATGTAGGTGCCGATGCGGTAGACCAGCAGGGCGCCCAGGGTGAACCAGATGCGCTTCTTGAGCTCGGTGGCCTTGGCGAAGACGCCCAGGCTCATGCTGGAGGCTAGCTGTTCGGCGGCGGATGCCATGGGCACGGTCCCCATCATGGAAGCGGCGCCGCCGGGGAGGTCCCGAAGGCGCCGCCAAGTCCCTTACATACGCCCGCCCCGCCCCGGAAGGAAGGTGCGGGCCGCCGGATCAGGCGGCGGGCGCTTCCGGCCTGGCCACCGTGGTGGTGACCGAGCCGCCGGCAGCCTGGACCGCCGCGACGGCCGCGGCCGAGGCGCCGGCGACGGTGATGTTCACCGCGCGGCCGATCTCGCCCATGGCCAGCAGGCGGACGCCCGCGACCTTGCCGCCGCGCACCAGGCCGGCCTTGCGCAGCGCCGCCTCGTCGATCGGCTGGCCGGCATCGAGCCGGCCCGCCTCGATCGCCTTGGCGACCGCGCCCAGATTCACCGGGGCGTATTCGACGCGGAAGATGTTGTTGAAGCCGCGCTTGGGCAGGCGCCGGTAGATCGGGAGCTGGCCGCCCTCGAACCCGTTCAGCGCCACGCCCTCGCGGGCCTTCTGGCCCTTGACGCCCTTGCCGGAGGTCTTGCCCTTGCCGGAGCCGATACCGCGGCCGAGCCGCTTGGACTTCTGGCGCGAGCCGGGATTGTCGCGCAGTTCGTTGAGCTTCATCAGGAGCCTTCCTCCACCTTCACCAGGTGGGCAACCTTGCGGATCATGCCGCGCACCGAGGGCGTGTCCTCAAGCTCGCGGGTGCGACGGATCTTGTTCAGGCCGAGGCCGATCAGCGTCTCCTTCTGGCCGGGCTTGCGGCCGGCGACGGAGGCGGTCTGCGTGACCTTGACTTTCTTGCCATCAGGCATCGGTCGACTCCTGGGCGGCCGGGGCCTGGTCGCGCTTCGGCCCGAGCAGGTCGGAGACCTTCTTGCCGCGGCGCGAGGCCACCGAGCGGGGGCTCGCGCAGCGCTGCAGGGCGGCGAAGGTGGCCTTCACCATGTTGTGCGGGTTGCGGCTGCCGAGGCTTTTGGCCACCACGTCGCCGATGCCCAGCGTCTCGAACACCGCGCGCATGGGCCCACCCGCGATGATGCCGGTGCCGGCGGCCGCGCTGCGCAGCACGACGGAGCCCGCGCCGTAATCGCCGGTGACGTCGTGGTGCAGGGTGCGGCCTTCCTTCATCGGCACGCGGATCATGCCGCGCTTGGCCCGCTCGGTGGCCTTGCGGATCGCCTCCGGCACCTCGCGCGCCTTGCCGGCGCCGTAGCCGACGCGGCCCTTCTGGTCGCCCACCACCACCAGGGCGGCGAAGGCGAACCTGCGGCCGCCCTTCACCACCTTGGCCACGCGGTTGATGGTGACCAGCTTGTCGATCAGGTCATCGCCGCCGTCGCGCTCCTGGCCGCCGCGATCGCCGCGGTCCCGCCGATCACGCCCGCCGCCGCCTTCTCTCGGTTCACGTGCCATGCTGCTGCTTCCTAGAAGTCGAGACCGCCCTCGCGGGCGGCATCGGCCAGCGCCTTGACGCGGCCGTGGTAAAGATACGCGCCGCGGTCGAACACCACCTGGGTGACGCCCGCCGCCTGCGCCCGCTCGGCCACCAGCTTGCCCACCGCGGCCGCGGCCGACTTGTCGGCGCCGGTCTTGAGCGTGGCCTTGAGCCCGCCATCCAGGCTGGACGCGGCAGCCAGCGTGCGGCCCTGGGCGTCGTCGATGATCTGGGCGTAGATATGCTTGCCGGAACGGAACACCGACAGGCGCGGCCGGCCGCCCGACTTGGCGCGGAGCTGGAAGCGCAGGCGCTCCCGGCGGCGCGCGGAAAGGTCCTTGCTGTGGCTCACTTCTTCTTACCTTCCTTGCGGAGGATCTGCTCGCCGTCGAACTTGACGCCCTTGCCCTTGTAGGGCTCGGGCGGACGCCAGGTGCGGATCTCGGCGCAGACCTGGCCGACCAGGCGCTTGTCCACGCCCTCGACCTTGATCGCCGTCGGGCGCTCGCAGGTGATCTTGATCCCCTTCGGGATCTTGTAGTTCACGTCGTGCGAGAAGCCGAGGTTCAGCACCAGCGTGTCGCCCTGGACGGCGGCGCGGTAGCCGGTGCCGGTGATCTCCATCGACTTGGAATAGCCGGCGGAGACGCCCTTCACCATGCTGGCGACCAGCGCGCGGGTGGTGCCCCACATCATGCGCGCGGGGGTGGAGTTGCCGCGGGGGGCGACGGTGACCTTGTTGCCCTCCACGGTGGTGTCGACCTTGTCGGTGCTGAGCGGCATGGAAAGCTCGCCCAGTCTGCCCTTGACCGTGAGGATGTCGCCGGCCAGCGCCACCTGGACGCCGGCGGGGATCTCCACGGGATACTTGCCTACGCGGGACATGGCTCGATCCTCAGAAGACGCGGCAGAGGACTTCGCCGCCGACATTGGCGGCGCGGGCCTCGGCATCGCTGAGCACGCCGCGCGGGGTCGAGAGGATCGAGATGCCGAGCCCGGCATAGACGCGGGGCAGCTCCTTGATCTTCGAGTAGACGCGGCGGCCGGGCTTGGAGACGCGGGTGATCTCTTTGATCACCGGCTCGCCCTCGGTGTATTTCAGCTCGATGCGCAGCTGGGCGATGCCGGGACGCAGCTCCTCGGCGGCGAAGCCGCGGATGAAGCCCTCGCGCCTGAGCACGTCGAGCACGTTGGCGCGAAGCTGCGAGGCGGGCGCGATGCAGGAGGTCTTGCGGGCGCGCTGCGCATTGCGGATGCGGGTGAGCATGTCACCCAGGGGATCGGACATGGACATGGGCGTGCCTTACCAGCTTGCCTTGGTCATGCCGGGGATCTGGCCGGAGCTGGCGAGGTCCCTGAGCGCGATGCGGCACAGCTTGAACTTGCGGTAGTTGCCGCGGGCGCGGCCGGTCATCTCGCAGCGCAGGCGCACGCGCACCTTCGCCCCGTTGCGCGGAAGCTGGGCCAGCTTCAGCGTGGCGTCGAAACGGTCTTCCACCGGCAGCGAGCGATCCATCACGATCGCCTTCAGCGCGGCCCGCTTCGACTTGTCGCGCGCCGCCATGCGTTCCCGCATCGCATTGCGGTTGACCTGAGAGGTCTTGGCCATCCTGTCTTGTCCTCCGGAACCTGCCGGCCGAGGCCGGCGGTTTTCCAACTCGTTGCTGTCGAACCCGCTCGCCGTCAGGCGGCGAACGGAATGTAGAACTGCTTCAGCAGCGCCTTCGCCTCGGCATCGGTGCGCGCCGTGGTGACGAAGACGATGTCCATGCCGCGGATCGACTCCACCTTGTCGTAGACGATCTCGGGGAAGACGATCTGCTCCTTCAGGCCCATGGCGAAGTTGCCGCGGCCGTCGAAGCCCTTGTTGCCCGGCACCCCGCGGAAGTCGCGCACGCGCGGCAGCGCGATGGTGACCAGGCGGTCGAGGAACTCGTACATCCGCGCCTTGCGCAGCGTGACCTTGCAGCCGATCGGCAGGCCCTTGCGGATCTTGAAGCCGGCGATCGCCTTCTTGGCCAGCGTCTTGACCGGCTTCTGGCCGCTGATCAGGGCCAGCTCGTTCACCGCCGCGTCCAGCTTCTTCTGGTCGCCGGTGGCCTCGCCCACGCCCATGTTGATGACGATCTTCTCCAGCTTCGGAACCTGCATCGGATTCGTGTAGCCGAATTCCTCCTGCAGCGCCTTGCGCACCACGTCCTCGTAGTGCCGGCGCAGGCGCGGCATCTCCTCAGGCGAGGCCTGGGCGGGACCGGCGGCGGCGGCGGCGAGGCTCTCGCTGCGGCGCGGGCCCTTGGTGGAGGGCGGCGGGGCGCCGGCGCCGCGGGCGCCGCCCTTGGCCGGCGCCTTGCCCTTGGATTTGCTGTCGCTCACGATGGCCTCCTCAACCCTCGATCACGTTGCCGCTGGACTTGGCAACGCGGACCTTGCGGCCGTCCTCGAGCACGCGGAACCCGACCTTGGTGGGCTGGCTGGTCTTGGGGTCGACGAGCTTGAGATTGGACAAATGGATGCTGGCCTCGACCTCGACGATGCCGCCGGGCTGGCCCATGCCGCGCGGCTTGGTGTGCCGCTTGGCCACGTTCACGCCCTGCACCACGGCGCGGTCCTCGGCGGGCAGGACGCGCAGCACCTCGCCGCGGCGGCCCTTGTCGGCGCCGGTGGTGACCAGCACGGTGTCACCCTTGCGAATCCGCGCGGCCATCACAGCACCTCCGGCGCGAGCGAGATGATCTTCATGAACTTCTTGGCCCGCAGCTCGCGCACCACGGGGCCGAAGATGCGGGTGCCGATCGGCTCCTGCTGCTTGTTGATCAGCACCGCCGCGTTGCGGTCGAAGCGGATCGCGCTGCCGTCGGGGCGGCGGACCGGAAAGGCGGTGCGGACGATCACCGCCTGGACCACCTCGCCCTTCTTCACCTTGCCGCGCGGGATGGCGTCCTGGATCGCCACGACGATGATGTCGCCGACCGAGGCGGTCTTGCGCTTGGAGCCGCCCAGCACCTTGATGCACTGCACCCGGCGGGCGCCCGAATTGTCGGCGACGTCCAGGTTGGTCTCGACTGAGATCATCTGCCTGCCCCCTTACGCCGCAGCCGGCGCGTCGGCCGGGGCGGCGAGCGGCGCGCCGTTGCGCTCGATCACCATCCACGTCTTGCGCCTGGAGATCGGCCGGCACTCCTCGATGCGCACGGTGTCGCCCACCTTGCACTGGTTGGCCTCGTCATGCGCGGCGTAGTTCTTCGAACGCCGGATGAACTTCTTGTACAGCGGGTGCATCACGCGCCGATCGACAAGCACCGTCACGGTCTTGTCCATCTTGTCGCTGGTCACCCGCCCCGTCAGGACGCGCCTCGGCATCGCCCTACTCCCTTCAGGACTTCGACGGAGAAGAAGCTTTCTTCTCCGCCATGATGGTCTTCACACGCGCGATCTCGCGCCGAACCTGCTTCACCCGGCCGGTGCCCTCGAGCTGGCCGGAGGCACGCTGGAAGCGCAGGTTGAACTGCTCCTTGCGCAGGTCGAGCAGCATCGCGCCCAGCTCGTCCCCGGTCTTCAGCCGCACGTCGGTGGCCTTGGTCTCCTTGGCCATCTCAGGCATCTCCGATGCGGGTGATGAACTTGGTCTTGATCGGCAGCTTGGCCGCGCCCAGCGTGAGCGCCTCCTTGGCCAGGTCGGCGGGCACGCCGTCGATCTCGAACATGATGCGGCCGGGGGCGACGCGGGCGACCCAGAACTCGGGCGAGCCCTTGCCCGAGCCCATGCGCACCTCGGCCGGCTTGGTGGAGACCGGCACGTCCGGGAAGATGCGGATCCAGACGCGGCCGGCACGCTTCATCGCACGCGTGATGGCGCGGCGCGCGCTCTCGATCTGGCGGGCGGTGATGCGCTCCGGCTCCAGCGCCTTGAGGCCGTAGGCGCCGAAATTCAGCGCCGTGCCGCCCTTGGACAGGCCCTTGATGCGGCCCTTGTGGGCCTTGCGGAACTTGGTTCGCTTTGGCGAAAGCATCTTGCTGGTTTCCTCACATCACCGCTGCGGGGCCTGCTCGGCCGCGCGGCGGTCCTGCGCCATCGGGTCGCGGGCGAGGATCTCGCCCTTGAAGATCCAGACCTTCACGCCGCAGGTGCCGTAGGTGGTCTTGGCGGTGGCCACGCCGAAGTCGATGTCGGCACGCAGCGTGTGCAGCGGCACCCGTCCCTCGCGATACCACTCGACCCGGGCGATCTCGGCGCCGCCGAGGCGGCCGCCGCAGTTGATGCGGATGCCCTGGGCGCCGAGGCGCATGGCCGACTGCACGGCGCGCTTCATGGCGCGGCGGAAGGCCACCCGGCGCTCCAGCTGCTGGGCGATGTTCTCGGCCACCAGGGTCGCGTCGATCTCGGGCTTGCGGATCTCGACGATGTTCAGCGAGACCTCGGAGGCGGACATCCTGCCGAGATCCTTGCGCAGGTTCTCGATGTCCTGGCCCTTCTTGCCGATCACCACGCCCGGCCGCGCGGCATAGATCGTCACCCGCGGCTTCTTGGCCGGGCGCTCGATCACCACGCGGGAGACGCCGGCGCCGGCCAGCTTCTTGCGCAGATGGGCGCGCAGCTTGAGGTCGCCGTGCAGCATCTTGGCATAGTCGGCGCCGGCGAACCAGCGGCTGTCCCAGGTGCGGTTGATGCCGAGCCGCATCCCGGTCGGATTGACTTTGTGGCCCATGCTACGCGGCCTCCTTCTCGGCGGGCGCAGCTTCCTGCGCGCGCTCCGCCACGACGATCTTCAGATGGCTGAAAAACTTCTCGATCCGGGCCGAGCGGCCGCGGCCGCGGGCGTGGAAGCGGCGCATGACGATCGACTTGCCGACCTCGGCGCGGGTGACCACGAGGCGGTCGACGTCGAGCGAGTGGTTGTTCTCGGCGTTGGCGATCGCGCTCTCCAGCGCCTTCTTCACCTGCTGCGCGATGCGCCGCTTGGAGAAGGTCAGCGTCGCCACCGCCTTGGCCGCGCTCTGGTTGCGGATCAGGCCCGCGACCAGGTTCAGCTTGCGCGGCGAGACGCGGATGTTGGACAGGATCGCCTGGGCCTCGGTCTCGGCCAGGGTGCGCGGATGTTTCGGCTTGCTCATCTCAGCCCCGCTTCGCCTTCTTGTCGGCCGAGTGCCCGGTGAAGGTACGGGTGGGCGAGAACTCGCCGAACTTGTGTCCGACCATGTTCTCGTTCACCTGCACCGGCAGGAACTTGTGCCCGTTGTAGACGCCGAAGGTCAGACCCACGAACTGCGGCAGGATCGTCGAGCGGCGCGACCAGATCCGGATGATCTCGTTGCGGCCCGAGGCGCGCGAGGTCTCGGCCTTGTTCAGCAGATACCCGTCGACGAACGGGCCCTTCCAGACGGAACGCGTCATCGGCCTAGCCCTTGCCCTTGTTGCGACCGCGAATGATCAACCGGTCGGTCCGCTTGTTCACGCGAGTCTTGTAGCCCTTGGTCGGCTTGCCCCACGGGGTGACCGGATGGCGGCCGCCCGAGGTGCGGCCTTCGCCGCCGCCATGCGGATGGTCGACCGGGTTCATCACCACGCCACGGTTGTGCGGCTTGCGGCCCATCCAGCGCTTGCGACCCGCCTTGCCGAGCTCCTGGTTGGAGTTGTCGGGGTTGGACACGGCGCCGACGGTGGCCATGCACTCGCCGCGCACCAGGCGCAGTTCGCCCGACATCAGCTTGATCTGGGCGTAGCCGGCATCCTTGCCGACCAGCTGGGCATACTGCCCGGCCGCGCGGGCGACCTTGCCGCCGGCGCCCGGCTTCAGCTCGATGTTGTGGACGATCGTGCCCACCGGCATGGCCGTCAGCGGCATGGCGTTGCCCGGCTTGATGTCGGCACGGGCAGCCGCGATCACGGCGTCGCCGGCCTTGAGCCGCTGCGGGGCGAGGATATAGGCCAGCTCGCCGTCGGCATACTTGACCAGCGCCAGGAAGGCGGTGCGGTTGGGATCATACTCCAGCCGCTCGACCACGCCGGCCACGCCGAGCTTGCGGCGCTTGAAGTCCACGATGCGGTAGGACTGCTTGTGTCCGCCGCCGCGGAAGCGGCTGGTGATGTGGCCGTGGTTGTTGCGCCCGCCGGAGGAATGCTTGCCGACGGTCAGCCCCTTGACGGGCTTGCCCTTCCACAGCTCCGAGCGGTCGATCAGCACCGTGCCGCGAAGGCTGGGCGTGACCGGATTGAAATTCCTGAGTGCCATCGTGCTCTTCCCGGCCCTATGCGAGACCGGTGGTCAGGTCGATGGTCTGACCTTCCACCAGCTTGACATAGGCCTTCTTGACATCGGAACGCTTGCCGGGACGGCCGCGGAAGCGCTTGGTCTTCCCCTTGGTCACCAGCGTGTTGACCGCCTTCACCTTGACGCCGAACAGGCCCTCGACCGCCGCCTTGATCTCCGGCTTGGTCGCGTCCATGGCGACGCGGAACACCACCTGGCCGGACTCGTTCAGCAACGTCGCCTTCTCGGTGATCACCGGGGCGCGCAGCGTGTTGTACATCTGCTCGCGCGACAGGGTCGGCTTCTTCTTCGCGGGGGCGTCGCTCATGCCAGGCGCTCCTTGAGGCCCTCGACGCCGGCCGTGGTCAGGACCAGCATGTCGTGGCGCAGGATGTCGTAGACGTTGGCGCCGATCGTCGGCAGCACGTCGATGCCGTGGATGTTGCGGCTGGCGCGGGCGAAGCCCTCGTCCACCGCCTTGTCCACGATCAGCGCCGAGCCCAGGCCGAGCACCTTCAGCTTCGCCGCCAGCTCCTTGGTCCTGGCACCGCCGGCGGCGGCATCGAGCACCACCAGCTTGCCGTCGGCCGCCTTCTGCGACAGGGCGGAGATCAGGCCGAGGCGGCGGATCTTCTTCGGCAGGTCGTAGCCGTGGTCGCGCACGACCGGGCCGTGGACGCGCCCGCCGGTGCGGAACTGCGGCGCGCGCAGCGAGCCCTGGCGGGCGTTGCCGGTGCCCTTCTGCTTGTAGGGCTTCTTCGTGGTGCCCTGGACCTCGCCCATGCCCTTGGTCTTGTGCGTGCCGGCGCGGGCCTTGGCCTGCTGCCAGTGGACGACACGGGCCATGATGTCGGCGCGCGGGGTGGCGGCGAAAATCGCGTCGGGCAGCTCGGCGGTGCCGGCGCTGCCGTTGTCGAGGGTCTTGATCTCGATCTGCATATCCGTGCCCTCAGCCGGCCAGCGCCGCGGGGAACGGGGCGTCCGCCGGACGCTCCTTCTTCACCGCATCGCGCACCAGGACGAAACCGTTCTTGGCGCCGGGCACCGCGCCCTTCACCATCACCAGGCCCTTGTCGGCATCGACGGCGGCCACTTCAAGGTTCAGCGTGGTCACCCGCTCCTGGCCGAGATGGCCGGCCATCTTCTTGTTCTTGAAGGTCTTGCCGGGATCCTGGCGGTTGCCGGTGGAGCCCAGCGAGCGGTGGCTGATCGACACGCCGTGGCTGGCCTCGAGGCCCGAGAAGTTCCAGCGCTTCATGCCGCCGGCGAAGCCCTTGCCCTTGGTGGTGCCGCAGACGTCGACCCGCTGGCCGACGACGAAATGGGCCGCCGACAGCGTGGCACCCGGCTCCAGCATCGCCTCGGCGGGGACGCGGAACTCGGCCAGCTTCGCCTTCGGCTCCACCTGCGCCTTCGCATAGTGGCCCTTGTTCGGCTTGGAGACGTTCTTCACCTTCGCCTTGCCCCAGCCAAGCTGGAGGGCGGTGTAGCCGTCCTTCTCCTCGGTGCGGGCAGCGACGACCTGGACGGAATCCAGGTGCAGCACCGTGACGGGCACATGCGTCCCGTCCTCCTTGAACAGCCGGGTCATGCCCAGCTTCTTCGCCAGCAATCCTGTGCGCATCATTCTTTCCCCAGAGGGACGCCCGGCCAGCGGGAGTCCTTAGGCCAATAAAGTTGCAGGCTAGAGCTTGATCTCGACGTCCACGCCGGCGGCGAGGTCGAGCTTCATCAGCGCGTCCACCGTCTGCGGGGTGGGCTCCACGATGTCGAGCAGCCGGCGATGGGTGCGGATCTCGAACTGCTCGCGGCTCTTCTTGTCGACGTGCGGCGAACGGTTCACGGTGAAACGCTCGATATGCGTCGGCAGCGGGATCGGACCCCGCACCCGCGCGCCCGTGCGCTTCGCCGTGTTCACGATCTCCTTGGTGCTGTTGTCGAGCACGCGGTGATCGTACGCCTTCAGGCGGATGCGGATATTCTGGTTGTCCATCTCAGTCTACCAGCCGCCCGCGCCCCTCGGCGCGGACCGGCCAGAACTCCTTTCCCTGTCAGGCGACGATCTTGGCGACCACGCCGGCGCCGACGGTGCGGCCACCCTCGCGGATGGCGAAACGCAGGCCCTCGTCCATGGCGATCGGCGCGATCAAGGTCACGTCCATCGACACGTTGTCGCCCGGCATCACCATCTCGGTGCCCTCCGGCAAGGTCACGATGCCGGTCACGTCGGTGGTGCGGAAGTAGAACTGCGGGCGGTAGTTGGTGAAGAACGGGGTGTGGCGGCCGCCCTCCTCCTTGGTCAGGATGTAGCTCTCGGCCTTGAACTTGGTGTGCGGCGTGATCGAGCCGGGCTTGGCCAGAACCTGGCCGCGCTCCACGTCCTCGCGCTTGGTGCCGCGCAGCAGCGCGCCGATGTTGTCGCCGGCCTGGCCCTGGTCCAGCAGCTTGCGGAACATCTCGACGCCGGTGACGGTGGTCTTGACGGTGTCCTTGAGGCCGACGATCTCGACTTCCTCGCCCACCTTGATGATGCCGCGCTCGACGCGGCCGGTGACCACGGTGCCGCGGCCGGAGATCGAGAACACGTCCTCGACCGGCATCAGGAACGGCTTGTCGACGTCGCGGGCCGGCTGCGGGATGTAGCTGTCCACCGCCTCCATGAGCTTCAGGATCGCCTGCTCGCCGAGCTCGGGGCGGGTGTCCTCCAGGGCGCACACGGCGGAGCCCTGGATGATCGGAATGTCGTCGCCCGGGAACTGGTAGCTGGAGAGCAGCTCGCGCACCTCGAGCTCGACCAGCTCGAGCAGGTCGGGGTCGGCGATGTCGCACTTGTTGAGGAACACCACGAGCGCGGGGACGCCGACCTGGCGGGCGAGCAGGATGTGCTCGCGGGTCTGCGGCATCGGGCCGTCGGCGGCGGACACGACCAGGATCGCGCCGTCCATCTGCGCGGCGCCGGTGATCATGTTCTTCACGTAGTCGGCGTGGCCGGGGCAGTCGACATGGGCGTAGTGGCGGTTCTTGGTCTCGTACTCCACGTGGGCGGTGGAGATCGTGATGCCACGGGCGCGCTCCTCGGGCGCCTTGTCGATCTGGTCATAGGCGGTGAAGGTGGCGCCGCCGGCCTTGGCCAGCACCTTCGTGATCGCCGCGGTCAGCGACGTCTTGCCATGGTCGACATGGCCGATCGTGCCGATGTTGCAGTGCGGCTTGTTGCGCTCGAATTTCGCTTTCGCCATCGTCTTCTCTCCGTGCCCGCGCGTCGATGCTGGGGTTTGGGGGGTTCAGTCTTACCAGCGGTAGTGGCTGAAGGCCTTGTTGGCCTCCGCCATCCGGTGGGTGTCCTCACGCTTCTTCACCGCCGAGCCGCGGTTGTTGACCGCATCCAGCAGCTCGTTCGACAGCCGGTCCTCCATCGTGTGCTCGCCCCGCTTGCGGGCGGCGTCGATGATCCAGCGGATCGCCAGCGCCTGGCGGCGCTCGGTGCGGACCTCGACCGGGACCTGGTAGGTGGCGCCGCCGACGCGCCGCGAGCGCACTTCGACGGCCGGCTTCACGTTGTCCAGCGCCTCGTGGAACATGCGCACGGGATCGGCCTGGCTGCCGCCGCGCTTCTTCATGACGTCGAGGGCGCCGTAGACGATGGTCTCGGCGGCGGACTTCTTGCCGTCGTACATCAGCGCGTTCATGAAACGGGTGATGACGACGTCGCCGAACTTCGCATCCGGCAGGATCTCGCGCTTGACCGCGCGGTGACGACGGCTCATGGGGCGATCCTCACTTCGGCCGCTTGGCGCCGTACAGCGACCGGCGCTGGCGGCGCTTGGCGATGCCCTGGGTGTCGAGCACGCCGCGCAGGATGTGGTAGCGCACGCCCGGAAGGTCCTTCACGCGGCCGCCGCGGATGAGCACCACCGAGTGCTCCTGCAGGTTGTGGCCCTCGCCCGGGATGTAGCTCACCACCTCGTAGCCGTTGGTCAGGCGAACCTTGGCCACCTTGCGCAGCGCCGAGTTCGGCTTCTTCGGGGTCGTGGTGTAGACGCGCGTGCAGACGCCGCGCTTCTGCGGGCATCCCTGCAGCGCGGGGACCTTGTTGCGCTTCGCGGCGGGCTCGCGGCCGTTGGCGATAAGCTGGTTGATGGTCGGCATTGAGCCTCTTTCGATCCTGTCTGCGACGCCTTCGGTCCGGCCGGCCCGCTGTCCACAAGCAAGCCCCGCATCCGGGCGGCGAGCGCCGCCCTGCGGGGTTCCACCTTGCCATCGGCCTGAGCTGCCCGGATCCGGGAAGCGGCGCCAATCGCCTGGGCACTTGCGAACGACGGAACCCCAGGCGAAGCCCGGGGTCGGCCGAGGGGGCGGAACCTACGGACGGCCCTGCGCCGAGTCAAGCGTTCGCGGGCGGGTTCGTCAGCGATTTGGGCAGGGCAGGCGCGCGGCGCCGGATGTGCTTCAGCGCGCGGCGATCAGGGTGGCGCCGGAGAGGGCGAGCAGCACCAGGATCGCGTCGTTGAAGCGGCGGTCGCTGAGCCGGCGATAGACCCTCGCACCGAGCCAGGCGCCGGCCAGCGTGCCGGGCAGCGCGGCAAGCAGGGCCACGCCGAGCGCCGCGTCGAGCCGGCCGGCGGCGGCGTGCGCGGCCAGCGAGGCAGTGAGAATCGACAGGTTGAAGGCCTGGAACAGGCCGCGCCGCTCGTCCTTGCCCCAGCCGCGCAGGGCGGCGAGCACCGTGAGCAGGACGCCCGACAGCCCCGCCAGGCCGCCGAGCACGCCGCTGGCCAGGCCGACGCCCGCATCGAGCGGCCGGCCGCCCCATGACAGGCGCAGCCGCGGCCCGGCCACCAGCAGGAACAGCGAGAAGCCGAGCAGCAGCAGCCCCATGAAGAGACGGAAGCCCGACGCATCGACATGGCCGAGCAGCAGCGTGCCCAGCGGCACCCCCGCCAGCCCCGGCAGGATGAAGGGCAGCACGCGGCGCGGCGCGATTGCGTGCCAGACGCCCCCGATGGTCTGCAGCTGCGAGACCACCGAGCAGACCACGACCAGCGAGGCGGCAACCTGCGGCGGGACCGCGTGCAGCCAGATGCCCATGGCGGTCAGGCCGGTGCCGAAGCCCGCGAGGCCGGAGACGAAGCCGCCGGCCAGCGCGCCCAGCGTGACCGTCGCGATCTGCTCGATGCCCATGCGGCGAGCGTAGAGCATGGGCGGGCGGCGCCGTCACGCGCGGCTGGACAAGCGGTGCCGGCGGGCCCAAGACAGGGCGATGACGCTGCATGCCTTGCTGCGCGGCCGGATCCGGCGGATCCGCCGGCTGCCCCTCGTCTCGCCCCGGCTGTGGCTGCGGCGGCTCGCCTTCTGGGCCGGCGCGGTGGCGGTGGCGGCGGTGGCGATCGGGTTCGCGGCGCTGGCCAACCACGCCGACGCGCTGTTCCTGCGGGTGCAGGCGCCGCATCCGTGGATCGCGCTGCTGATCTGCCCGGCCGGCGTGGCGGCGGCCTTCCTGCTGACCCGGCATGTCTTCCCCGGCGCCCAGGGCAGCGGCATCCCGCAGGTGATCGCCGCCCAGCACATGACCGACCGCGCGGCGGTGGGCCGGGTGCTGTCGGCGCGGATCGCGGCGGGCAAGATCGTGCTGACCCTGCTGGGCCTGTGCAGCGGCGCCTCGATCGGGCGCGAGGGGCCGACGGTGCAGGTGGGGGCGGCGATCATGCACGGGTTCGGCCGGCTGCTGGACCTGCCGCGGCCGGAGCTGGAACGGGCGCTGATCCTGGCCGGGGGAGCGGCCGGGGTGGCGGCCGCGTTCAACACGCCGCTGGCCGGCATCGTGTTCGCCATCGAGGAGCTGAGCCGGTCGTTCGAGTCGCGCACGTCGGGGACCATGCTGACGGCGGTGATCGTGGCCGGCATGACCACGCTCGCGCTGACCGGCAACTACGCCTATTTCGGGCACACCACGGCGACGCTGGATTTCGGCCGCGGCTGGGCGGCGGTGGCGCTGTGCGGCGGCACCGGCGGGGTCGCGGGCGGGCTGTTCAGCGCGGCCCTGATCCGCTTCGCCCACGGCCTGCCCGGCGCGGCGGGGCGGGCGGTGCTGCGCCATCCGGTGGCCTTCGCGGCGGCCTGCGGCCTGCTGATCGCCGTGCTCGGCATCGCCTCGGGCGGCGAGACCTACGGCACCGGCTATGCCCAGGCGCGCGCGCTGGTGGAGGGCGGGCAGGAACTGCCGGGACAGTTCGTGGCGCTGAAATTCGCCGCCACCGTGGTCTCCTATGTGAGCGGCATCCCGGGCGGGCTGTTCGCGCCGTCGCTGTCGGTGGGGGCGGGGCTGGGCGGCTGGCTGTCGCACCTGCTGCCGGCCGCACCGGCGGGCGCGGTGGTGCTGCTGGGGATGGTCGGCTACTTCTCGGGCGTGGTGCAGGCGCCGATCACGGCAACCGTGATCGTGATGGAAATGACCGACAACCAGGCGCTGACCGTGCCGCTGCTGGCCACCAGCTTCCTCGCCTTCGGCATCTCGCGCCTGGTGTGCCGGCGGCCGATCTACGGCGCGCTGGCCCGGCGCTTCCTGGAGGCGCAGCACCGGGGCCAGCGCAAGGCCTAGGCGGCGGGGCTATCCCCGCGTCGGCGCCAGGAACTCCCAGGGCGCGTATTCGGTGCCGATATCGGTCATCACCTCGACCAGCGCGGGCGAGTTGGCCGCCATCGCCGCGGCCAGCGCCTTGCGCAGCCCGTCGCCGTCGGTGACCCGCCAGGAGGGGACGCCGAAGCTCTTCGCGTAGGTCTGGAAGTCCGGGTTCTTCAGCGCCGAGCCCGAGTCGCGGCCGTCGTAGAGCCGCTTCTGGTCGCGCATGACGTTGCCGTAGGCGGAGTTGTTGAACAGCACGATCACCAGGTTGATGCCGAACTGCACGGCGGTGGCGAGTTCCGCGCCGCCGAACAGGAAGCCGCCGTCGCCGGACAGCGCGATCACCGGGCGGTCGGGGTGGGCGACCTTCACGCCGAGCGCCATCGGCACGCCGGCGCCGAGCGTGCCGGAGAAGCCCGAGGTGATGAGCGTGCGGGGCGCATGGATCGGGAAGCCGAACCAGGAGACGTAGCCGGTCTGCGTCATCTCGTCGCAGAGGATGCCGTTTTCCGGCAGCGCGTCGCGGATGGCGTCAAGCCAGGTCATCTGCGGCTGGACGCGCTGGATGTCGGTCTGCGTCTGCGCCTTGGCGGCGGCGATCTCGGCGGCGCGGGCGGGGTCGGTGCGGGGCTGCGCGGCCTTGGCGAGCGCAGTCGCGGCGTCGGCGCTGTCGGCGACGATGCCGATATCGACCCTGAGGCGGCGCATCTCGGCCGGGTCGATGTCGATGCGGGCGAGCTTCAGGCCTTCGGGGCGCTTGCCCCAGCGGCTGGCCGGGGTGTCGAGCCGGGTGCCGAAGCCGATGATCAGGTCGGTCTTCGGCCACAGCTTCAGCGCCGAGGCGATGGTGAGGCCGAGCGGATGGCGGTCGTCCACGATGCCGCGGCCGGTGCGGAAGGAGACGACGGGCGCGCCGGTCTTCTCGGCCAGGGCCTGGATCTCGGCGCCGGCATGAATGGCGCCGGAGCCGACCCAGATCAGCGGCGCCCTGGCCGCGTCGAGCAGCTTCGCGAGCTCGGCGATCTTCTCGCTGTCGGGGATCGGCTTCGGGGTCAGCGGCAGCGGGTCCATGGGGGCCACGTCGGCCACCGCGGGGAACTGGTCCCATGGCATCTCGAGCGCGACGGGGCTGGGGCGGCCGGACAGCATGGCCTGGAAGGCCTGCGCGACCTTGTACGGCGCGTCGGTCGGGTGCTCGATGCGCTCGGCCCATTTGAGCAGCGTGCGCAGCGTGGCGAGCTGGTCGGGCAGCTCGTGCAGGCTGCCGCGCAGGCCGCCGATCTGGGTGCTGGGGACCTGGCCGGTCAGGCACAGCACGGGCGTGTTGAGGCCCCAGCCGGTGGCGAGCGCCGCGGTGGTGTTCAGCACGCCCGGCCCCGGCACCACGGCGTAAGCGGAGGGGCGGCCGGTGGCGGCGGCATAGCCCACCGCCATGTAGGCGGTGGTCTGCTCGTGGCGCGCGTTGATCAGGCGCATGCGGTTGCTGTTGCGGGCGAAGGCGTCGAACAGGCCGTAGAGCTGCACGCCCGGCAGGCCGAACATGGTGTCGATGCCGTGCCGCAGCAGCCCATCGACGATCGCCTCGCCACCCGTCATCCGTGCCATTTGCGGCCTCCCCTTTTCAGGGGCCGACCGTGCCATGGCCGGCCGGTCACGTCACCCCTTGGCGAGCCTGCGCTCGTACCACTGGGCAAACACGGTGGCCGGGAACAGCAGGACGAAATAGAGCAGGGCGACGACGGTGTAGACCTCGAGCGGGCGGTAGGTGTCGGCGGTGACGAGCTGGCCCTGGTAGAGCAGGTCGGGCACCGCGATGGTGCTGACCAGCGAGGTGTTCTTCAGCTGGATGATCGACTGGTTCATGAAGGGCGGGATCATCCGCTTCACCGCCTGCGGCAGGATCACCCGGCGCATCAGCGGCCAGCGCCGCAGGCCGAGCGCGCGTGCCGCGTCCCACTGGCCCTGCTCGATGGAGACGATGCCGGCGCGGAAGATCTCGGCGTAGAAGGCGGCGGTGTAGAAGGTGAGCACCATCGTCGCCGCGGCGACGGCCGGGATCTGCCAGCCGGTGATCACCGGCAGCGCGTAGTAGAACCAGACGATCTGCACCAGGATCGGGGTACAGCGGAACGCCTCGATGAAGGCGATCAGCGGCCAGTTGATCAGGCGGAGCTTCGACAGCCGGGCGATGCCGATCAGCAGGCCGAGCAGCAGCCCGAGGATGATGGTGCCGGCGGTGTAGGCGAGGGTGATCTCCACGCCGGTGAGGAACAGCCCCCGGTAGCGCCACAGGAATGCGAAGCTCCAGTCGTAGCCCATCCATGACGCTCCCGCATGCCTGCCCCCACATGGCCGCGCGTGCCGATGCGGGTCAAGGACGAATCTGGCGCGCCCTTCCGGCGGCGCCTATCCTCGCCCGATCCGCAGACGGGGTCGTGCGATGATCAGGCCGGGGCCCGGCGACGTTCTCCTGGTGGTGGACGTGCAGAACGACTTCCTGCCGGGCGGCAGCCTCGCGGTGGCCGACGGCGACGCGGTGATCCCGGCCATCAACCGGCTCGCCCCGGCTTTCGCCAACGTGGTCCTGACCCAGGACTGGCATCCGCCGGGCCATGCCTCCTTCGCCTCGTCACATTCCGGTCGCCGGGCGTTCGAGACGATCGCCATGCCCTACGGGCCGCAGGTGCTGTGGCCGGACCACTGCGTGCAGGGCAGCACCGGCGCCGCCCTCGCGGCGGGGCTGGACGTGCCGCACGCCGCCCTGGTGCTGCGCAAGGGGTTCCATGCGGGCGTGGACAGCTACTCCGCCTTCAACGAGGCCGACCGCCGGCCGACCGGGCTTGCCGCGTACCTGCGGGAACGCGGCATCGGCCGGGTGTTCCTGGCCGGCCTCGCCACCGATTTCTGCGTGGCGTGGTCGGCGGCCGATGCGCGTGGCGCCGGGTTCGCGGCGCTGGTGATCGCCGATGCCTGCCGCGCCATCGACGCCGGCGGCTCGCTCGCCGCGGCCTGGATGCGGCTCGACGCGGCCGGCGTGCAGCGCCTGGACGCCGCCGCGGTCGCGGCCTGAGCCGGCCTACTCCACCAGCTTCCACGCCCCCTTCTCCAGCCGCACCAGCACGCGCGAGCGCTCGTCGGTGCCGTAGCGGTCGCCGGGCTTGAAGGTATAGACGGCGTGGGTGCCGACCAGCTCGCGGGTGGAGGTGATCGCGTCGCGCAGGGCGAGGCGGTATTCCGGCGTGCCCGGCGTGCCCTGGGCGCGGGCCACCGCGTCGGCCAGGATCAGCAGCGCGTCGTAGGCATAGGGGGCGAAGGCGTCGGTGCTCTTCTCCTTGTTGGCCTGCTCGTAAAGCGCGCGGAAGCGCAGCGCCACGGCCTTGATCGGGTTGCTGTCGGGCAGCTGCTCGGCCACCACGACCGGGCCGGTGGGGGCGACCATGCCCTCCACCGCCGCACCGCCGATGCGCACGAACTCGGAGTTGATGATGCCGTGCGTGGAATAGACATGGCCGCGATAGCCGCGCTCGTGCAGCGCCAGATGCGGCAGGGCGGCGGGGGAGCCGGCGCCGCCGGTGAACACCGCGTCGGGGCGCAGCGCCATGATCTTGAGGATCTGCGGCGTGACCGAGGTGTCGGTGCGGGCGAAGCGCTCGTTGGCAACGACCTTGATGCCGGCCGGCTCCATCGCCCGGGTCAGGCTGTCGTAGACGAGGTCGCCCCAGCCGTCGGCGAAGCCGATATAGGCGACCGTCTTCACGCCGGCCTTCTTCATCTCCACCAGGTCGGCCGAGACCATCAGCGGCACCGGCTGCGGCACGGTGATCGACCAGGCGCCGCGCTCGCCCGGGATCAGGGTGTTGGAGGCGATGATCATCGGCACCTTGGCTTCCAGCGCCACGCCGTAGGCGGCGAAGGTGCCGGGGGTGGTGGCGGTGCCGACGATGACGTCCACCTTGTCCTCCTCCACCAGCTTCTTGGCCGCACGGGCCGCGGCCGAGGGGTCGGAGCCGTCGTCGATGGTGATGAAGACCAGCTTCTTGCCGCCGGCCTCGGTGGTGGCGGCCTGGAAGGCGGCATAGCCCTTGCCGTAGGGCACGCCGATCGAGGCGCCGGGGCCGGAGAGCGCGTTGATGATGCCGACCTTCACCTGGGCCTGGGCGGCGCCGGCCAGCAGGGCCAGGCCGGCCGTGATCGAAAGCAGCGTGCGCATCGTCCGTCTCCCGCGTTGCCGGCGCCATGGAACGGGTTCGGGGGCCGGCTTGTCCAGCGCCTTGCGCGCGTGCGGCGACGCGGGCACGGTTCGCGCCATGAAATCGCTCGCGCACGCCGCCGCCGCCCTGGCCGAGGGCCGCACCACGTCCCGCGCCCTGGTGGAGGACTGCCTGGCCCGGATCGCCGACCCGGCGGGCGAGGGCAGCCGTGCCTTCATCAAGGTGCATGCCGAACAGGCGCGCGCCCAGGCCGACGCGGCCGACGCGCTGCGCAAGGCCGGGCGGGCGGGGCCGCTGGCGGGCATTCCGGTCAGCGTGAAGGACCTGTTCGACCTCAAGGGCGAGCCCACGCCCGCCGGCTCGGTGGTGCTGGCCGACGCGGCGCCGGCCGCGGCCAACGCGCCGCTGATCCAGCGCATGCTCGATGCCGGCTTCGTCATCCTCGGCCGCACCAACATGACCGAGTTCGCCTTCTCCGGCCTCGGCATCAACCCGCATCACGGCACGCCGCGCAGCCCGTGGGACCGGGCGAATGCGCGCATCCCGGGCGGGTCGTCCTCCGGCGCCGCGGTCTCGGTGGCGGACGGCATGGCGTTTGCCGCGCTGGGTACCGACACCGGCGGGTCGTGCCGGATTCCGGCGGCGATGTGCGGGATCGTCGGCTACAAGCCGACCGCGCGGCGGGTGCCGATCGCGGGCGTGCTGCCGCTGTCCACCAGCCTCGATTCGATCGGGCCGCTGGCCAACACGGTCGCCTGCTGCGCCACCGTCGATGCGGTGCTGGCCGGCGAGGCGCCGCCGGCGCTGGTGCCGGCGCCGCTGGCCGGGCTGCGCATCGCGGTGCCGCAGAACTACGTGCTGGACGGGCTGGAGCCGCCGGTGGCCGCTGCGTTCGAGGCGGCGCTGGCGAGGCTGTCCGCCGCCGGCGCGCATGTGGCTCCGCTGCGATTCGCCGAGATCGACGAGATCCCGCAGGCCAATGCCAAGGGCGGGTTCGCGGCGGCCGAGGCCTTCGCGTGGCACCGCAGGCTGCTGGCCGCGAAGGAGGCCGGCTACGATCCGCGCGTCAGCTCCCGCATCCTGCGCGGCCAGCACATGGCGGCCGCCGACTACGTGGAGCTGATCGGCCTGCGCGCCGACATCATCCGCCGTTTCGATCTTGCCACCCGCGACTGGGACGTGCTGGCCATGCCGACCTGCCCGCTGCTGCCGCCGCGCATCGCCGACCTGGCCGACGAGGCGGAGTACACGCGGGCCAACCTGCTGCAACTGCGCAACCCGACGGTGGGCAATTTCCTCGACCGCTGCGCGATCAGCCTGCCCTGCCACCGCCCGGGCGAGGCGCCGGTGGGGCTGATGCTGATGGGCGAGACGATGGGCGACGCGCGGCTGTTCCGCATCGCGGCCGGCGTCGAGGCCACGCTGGCGTGAGGGACGATAATTTCCTGTAACGGCGCCGCCGCGCCGCAGTCCTTCCCGCGACGGGCCAAATAAAGGTGCCGTCGCTCACGTCACCGGAAAGGACACAGGAAATGAAGACCCTCAAGCCCGCAATGTTCGCGCTGCTCGCCGCCATGGCCTTCGCCGCCCCCGCGTTTGCCCAGGCCGAGGGCGGCATGATGCGGGAGAACGAGTTCCGCGTGGTCATGGCCGACGGCCACACCAAGACCGCGATGATGACCGACGCCAAGATGATGGCGGAGATCATGAAGCACGCCAAGCCGGTGGCCGGCGGCCAGATCTTCTTCATGCACGGCGGCAAGATGTACCAGGTCCAGGACATGAAGATGTCCGACGGCCGCTGGCTGTCGGAGCATGTCGGCAGCCGGGCGTAGACAGGCAGGGAAGGAAGGGTCTTCTTTTTCTGAAGAAAAAGAAGCAAAAAGACTTTTATCCGTTGGCGTGCGCGCGGCGGGTGGTTTGGCTCCACGCCAAGCGGGTCGAAGTTTTTTGGTTCTTTTTTTCAAAAAAGAACACCCTTCCTACCCCCTCCTGACATTCCACGGATAAGACCCCGACCCGTCCAGTATCCCGCCGATCTCCTTCCGCCGCGCGGTGAACACCGTGTACTGCCCGAGCGGCAGGAACGGCGGATCGCTGAACAGCACGCGCTGCATGCGGTCGAACAGGGCGCGCTGGTCGGGCGTGCCGTCGAGCCATTGCTGGGCCAGCGCCTCGACCTCGGCGTTCTCGTACCAGCCGGTCCAGCCCTTGGCGCCCTGGCCGCGGATATACATGTTCAGCGCCGGGTTCACCATCGAGACCATCGAGCCCGAGGTCATGAACAGGCTCCAGCCGCCCTGTTCCGCCGGGCCGCGATTGGTCTGGCGCTGGATCATGGTGCCCCAGTCCATCGGCTGGAAATCGACGTTGAGGCCGAGCTTCCTGAGCAGGTCCGCGGTGACGATGCCGAAGGTGCCGAGATGCGGGTAGTCCATCGGCGCCAGCACCACCACGCGCTCGCCCTTGTAGCCGGATTCGGCGACCGCCTTGCGCGCCGCATCGAGCGGCAGGGCCGGCATGTCGTCCTGGCCGAGCTCGCTCACGTCCTGCACGCCGCAGGGCATCATCGCCCGGCAGATGCGCCACACCGCGGGGTCGTCGCCGAAGGCCGCGCGCATGGTGTCGTCCTGGCGCACGGCCGCGACCAGGGCGCGGCGCAGCTTCGGGTTGTTGAAGGGCGGCTGGAGGTGGTTGAAGCGGGCGATGCCGTACCAGTTGTACGGGTCCTTGGCCTGCATCGCCACGTCGCGGGCGCGGCCGACCGCCTGCATCAGGTCGGGCGGCACCGCCTCCCACCAGTCCATCTCGCCGGCCTGCATGGCGGCGGCGGCGGTGGCGGCATCGGGCATGACGTGCCAGATCACGCGGGCGAAATGCGCGACCTTGCCGCCGGCGGTGCGCTCGGCCGGCTCCGGGCGCGGGACATACCGGTCGAACTTCGCGTAGGCGACCCGCCCGCCCGGCACGAACTCGTCGGCCAGGAACCGGTAGGGGCCGCTGCCCACCATCTCCTTCACCTGCTGGTAGGGGTCGGTCAGCGCGTGCCGCTCCGGCATCACGAAGCAGGTGAGCGCGCCGACGCGCGAGAGCGCCACCAGCAGATGCGGGAAGGGCTTCTTCAGCTTCAGCCGGAAGGTGCGGTCGTCGGGCGCCTCCAGCGTGTCGGCCACCGCGGCGACGAGCTGGCCGAAGGAATCGCGCCGCCACCAGCGCCGGATGCTCGCCACCGCGTCGCGCGCCAGCACGGGCGTGCCGTCATGGAACCACAGCCCCTCGCGCAGCGTGAACGTCCAGGTCCGGCCGTCGTCGGAGACGGTGTGGCCGGCCACCATCTGCGGGCGGGGGGTGAGGTCCTGGCCGATGCCGTAGAGCGTGTCGTAGACGTGATAGGCGTGGTTGAGCGTGACCAGGGATGCGGTCCAGATCGGGTCGAGCACGGTGAGCCCGACGGCGGAGATGAACTGCAGTTCGCGCGGGTCGCGGCGCTGGGCGCGCGCCGGCCGGGCCGTGAGCGCGGCACTTCCCGCCAGCAATGCACGACGCTGCATCATGGCCATTCCTCCCGCTTTCGGCTCTGTGGCCGTTATGGCGGCAGCATGAACCTTCGCCGTGGCGGCGCCAAGGGCTTGGCAGCGCACGGACCCGCGGTCACAGTCGCTTCATCGCCACCGCAGGGGTCCCGCGATGCTTCCGCCCTACACCGCCGGCACCACCGCTCCGCGCGCCTATCTGGAAGCCTGCATCGCCGCGATCGAGGCGCGCGAGCCGGAACTGAAGGCCTTCACCGCGCTGAACCTGGACGGCGCGCGCGCCGCCGCCGACGCGGCGGAGGCACGGCGGCGGGCAGGCCGGCGGCTCTCGCCGGTCGACGGCATGCCGATCGCGGTGAAGGACCTGATCGAGACCGCCGACATGCCCACCGCCTTCGGCTCCGCCGCCTTCGCCGGCTGGTCCGGCGGGCGCGACGCGGCGCCGGTGCACGCGCTGCGCCAGGCCGGCGCGGTGATCGTGGGCAAGACCGTTACCACCGAGTTCGGCATCGGCGGCCCGGGGCCCACGCGCAACCCGCATGATGCGCGGCGCACGCCGGGCGGCTCCTCCTCGGGCTCCGGCGCGGCGGTCGGTGCCGGGATGGTGCCGGTGGCGCTCGGCACCCAGGTGGGCGGCTCGGTGCTGCGCCCGGCCAGCTTCTGCGGCGTGATCGGCTTCAAGCCGACCTATGGCGGGCTCAATCGCGGCCAGCTTTCCGACCAGTTCAGCCAGAACTGCCTGGGCGCGCTGGCTGGCGACTTCGCCGACCTGTGGGCGGTGTGCCACGAGATCGCCAGCCGCGTCGGCGGCGACCCGGGCCACCTGCCTTTCGCCGGCGGCGCCGCCCCGGCCGCGCCGCGCAAGCCCGACGCGCTCGCCGTGCTGGAAACGGCCGGCTGGGAGGTCGCCGACCCGGTCGCCAAATCCGCCCTGCGCGCCGAGCTCGAACGCCTCGCCGAGGACGGCGTGCGCCTGCTCGACCGCACCAGCTCGCCACGCGTCGCCCGGCTCGAAGCCGCCATCGCCGAGGCCGCCGAAATCTCCACCGGCATCGCCGCGTGGGAGAGCCTGTGGCCGATCGGCGAGCTGCACGACCGCCATCCCGGCACGCTGCACCCGCGCACGGTGGAACACGTGACGCAGGGACGCGCGATGACGGCGGAGGACTATGCCGTGCTGCTGCGCCGGCGCGACGCGGTGCGCGAGGCGCTGCTGGCGCTGGCGCCCGACGTCGATGCCTGCATCACCCTGGCCGCCCCCGGTGCTGCGCCGATCGGCATCGAGACCACCGGCAACGCCATCTTCAACGTCCCCGCCTCCTGCCTGCGCTGCCCGGCCCTGTCGCTGCCGCTGCTGGAAGCCGGGGGCATGCCCCTCGGCCTCCAGCTGCTGGGCTACCCGAACCGCGAACGCGCGCTCTCGGCCATCGCGTCCTGGTTCCTGGCCAGCTGAGCTACTTCAGCTTCGCGAACCACAGACGGACGTATTCGTCGGCGAACTGGGGGATGTCGAGCGTATCCTTCATCGCCCAGGCGACCGGCTGCTGGTGCAGCGGGATGAACATGGCGTCGTCATGGGCGATCTTCAGTGCCTGCACGAGCAGGGCACGGCGCTTCGTCTCGTCCAGTTCCACGCCGGCCTTGGCGTTCAGATCGTCCAGCCGCGGGTCGGACAGGCCGTTGGGGTTGTTGCCGCCGGTGCTGCCCTTGCGGGTGGCGAGGATGGCGGAGAGCACGCTGTAGGCGTCCATCGGCGGCAGGGTGGCCCAGCCGAGCATGTAGATGTCGGTCTCGCCCTTGTCGGTGCGGCCGAAATAGGTGGCCTTGCTCTCGGTCTTGAGGTCCACGGTGACGCCGAGGCGGGTCCACATCGCGGCGATGGCGACGCAGATCTGCTCGTCGGCGATGTAGCGGTCGTTGGGGCAGGCGAGGCCGACCTTGAAGCCGTTGGGGTAGCCGGCTTCGGCGAGCAGCTTCTTCGCGAGCGCCGGGTCATGGGCCAGCGGCTTGTCCAGCGCCGCGTCGTAGCCGGGCACCGGGGGGGCGACCAGCGTGCCGGTGTTGCGGGACTTGCCGCGCATCACCCGCTTCTGGATCGCATCGAGGTCGATGCCGTGCCACAGGGCCTGGCGTACCTTCAGGTTCAGCAGCGGGTTCTTCTCGGCCTGGCCGACCAGAGTGGGGCGCCAGTTGAGGCCGAGGAAGATCAGGCGAAGGGACGGATCCTCCACCACCTTGAAGCCGGGGGCGGCGGCGATGCGTGCCAGGTCCTGGAGCGGGGCGGGGGCGATCATGTCGATCTCGCCCGATTGCAGCGCGGCGACGCGGGTGGCGTCGGACTTGATGGGGCGGAACTCGATGCGCTTGAGGTTGTGCTCGGGCTTGTCCCACCAGCCCTCGTTGACGGTCATCACCGTCTTGGCGTCGGGCTGGTAGCTTTCCAGCCGGAACGGCCCGGTGCCGTTGGCGTTGGTGGAGGCGTAGGTGGTTGCCCCGGTGGAGAGGTTGCCGGGCTTGAGCGCATCATGCGCCTTCAGCCAGGCCGCCGACATGATGAAGATGCCGGACAGGTCGTTCAGCAGCAGCGGATAGGGGCCGGACATCACGAAATCGACCGTGTGGCCGTCCACCTTCTCGACGCGCAGCACGTTGGGCAGGTTGCCCTTGGCGCGGGCGGCCGGGTCGAGCAGCCGGGTGACGGAGGCGACCACGTCGTCGGCCGAGAAGGGTTCGCCGCCCTGGAACTTCACGCCCTGGCGCAGCACGAAGCGCCAGCGGTCGGGGGCGACGATGGACCAGGAGGTGGCCAGCGCGGGCTCGATCTCCAGCTTGCGGTTGCGCCGCACCAGCGGGTCGTAGATGTGGTGCTGCATGTTGGCGGTGAAGCTCTCGGTATGGGCGTAGGGGTCCATCGTGGTGATGTCCCCTTGCGACGACCAGCGCAGAGTTTGCGCGCCGGCCGCGCCGGGCAGCAGCGCCGCCGCCAGAGCCAGTGACCACAGTTTCATCGTTGCCCTCCTGTTGAAATTCATCGCCTACCCCCAGAACCCCGGCGCCGTCTCCAGCGCCCAGCCGAGCCCCAGCCGTTCCATCGCCAGCTCCGCCTCGCGCTGGGCGGCGTCGAGCACCGCGTCCTCGTCCACGCCCAGCGCCCTGCGGTCGCGCAGCCGCACCACCCCGTCCACGATCACCGTGTGGACGTCGTTGCCGTTGGCGAAATAGACGGTGCGGTATTCGGGCATCTGCAGCGGGTAGATGTGCGGGCGGCGCATGTCGAGCAGCACCACGTCGGCCTTCTTGCCCGGCTCCAGCGAGCCGATCTCGCGCTCCATGCCGAGGGCCAGGGCGGCGTCGATGGTGCACATGGCCAGCACCTTGCCCGGCGGCATCACCTTGGGGTCGCGGAAATGGCGGCGGTGGTAGTGCATGCATTGCTGCATGTGGCGGAACATGTCGCCCGAGCGGTCGGGCGCGGTGGCGTCCGAGCCCAGGCAGACCACGGCACCGGCGGCCAGCAGCTCCGGCGCCGGGCAGCGGCCCATGATGGAGGCGTTGGCGCTGGGGTTGTGCGCGATGCGGGTGCCGGTTTCGGCGCAGCGGCGGATCTCCTCCTCCAGCAGGTCGGTCGCGTGGGAGAACAGGGCGTCGGGGCCGAGGATGCCGAGCTCGTCGGCGATCAGCACGCTGCCGGTGCCGTGCCCGTCCTGGGTGAACAGCACGCCCTTCTCCCGCGACAGGGCGCGGGCCGCGCGCACCTGGCGGCGCGATTCCTCCAGCAGCTCCGGCGTCATGGTCCGCACGTGCTCGCGCTTGATGGTGGGAGTCAGCATGGCGATGCGGATGCGGTCGCCATGCGTGCCGTTCCAGCGGCCGATCAGCGTGGCACAGGTCTCCATCTGCTGGTCGAAGCTGACCGGGTATTCGCGGGCCGCACCGCCCTCCCACCGCGCATAGGTCCGGGGGTGCGGCGGCCGTGTCGGCCCGATCGCCACCACCGAGCGGGTGCCGATGCCGAGCACGCCCTGGCAATGGGCGTCGGCGTAGGCGGGCTCGTCGGTGCGCATGACCGAATCGCCGCCGCCGAGCAGCGAGACGCCGGTGGTGACCCCGAAGCGCAGCCGCTCCAGCGCCGCAAGCTGGGCCTCGGCATGCCAGAACGCCTCGGTGGAGCCGACGGTGTAGGCGCGCTCCACCGAATCGTTCCAGATGCCGCCCTGGCCGGCGCCGACGGTCTTCATCAGGGCGTGGCCGGCATGGGCGTGGCCGTCGATCAGGCCGGGCAGCACCACCATGCCGTGCGCATCGATCACGGTGCCGGCCTCGGCGGGCAGCTCCGCGCGTGGGCCCACGGCAACCACGCGGTCGCCGGTGATGGCCACCGCGCCGTCGGGGATGATGCGGCGGGCCGGGTCCATCGGGATGACGATGCCGCCGGTGATCAGGATGTCGGGCATTATTGCTCCTTGTGGGAAGGAAGGTCTTCTTTTTCTGAAGAAAAAGAAGCAAAAAGACTTTCTATCCGTTGTTCTTCCGGTGGCGCCGGCTTGGCTCCACACCAGACGGACAAAAGTTTTTTGGTTCTTTTTTTCAAAAAAGAACCCCTTCCTTTTTCCTGTTGATCGCTTCCAGCGTCGGCACCAACGCCAGCAGCTCCTGCGTGTACTCGTGCGCCGGCGCCTCGAACAGCGCTTCGGCGGCGTTGGTCTCCACGATCCGCCCCGCCTTCATCACCGCCACCCGGTCGCACATCTGCCGGATCACCGCGAGGTCGTGGCTGATGAACCGCATGGCCATGCCGGTGGCGTCGCGCAAATCCTTCAGCAGGTTCAGGATTTGCGCCTGCACCGAGACGTCGAGCGAGGAGGTCGGCTCGTCGCAGACCATCAGCGCCGGGCGGGCGGCGCGCGGGCGATATGCGCTGGCGCTGGCCGCCGGAGAAGCGAAGGGAAAGCGCACACCGGCTTCGCGGTCCAGGCCGACGGCTTCGAGCAGGATGGCCGCATCCTCGCGGGCCTCGGCGCGGGTGGCGGCGAGGCGGTAGTGGAGGATGGGCTCGGCGAGCGCGGTGGAAATGCGCAGGCGCGGGTTCAGGGCCGAGTAGGGGTCCTGGAAGACCATCCTGCAACTGCCTGCTGGCGCCGACCCGCGTGCCCGGCGGTGGGCTTCATCAGCCCGGCGACGCAGTTGGCGACCGTGGTCTTGCCGCAGCCGGATTCGCCGATCAGGCCGAATATCTCGCCGGCCTGCACGCTGAAGCTGACGCCATCCACGGCGCGGAAGGCGGTGCGCCGGCCAAGCAGGCCGGTGCGGTATTCGACGACGAGGTTCTCCACCCGCAGCAGCTCGCCCTGGGCTGCCGCCCGCCTTGCCGCGCCTACAT
Organism: Acetobacteraceae bacterium; assembly: GCA_044225615.1. Lineage (GTDB taxonomy): Bacteria > Pseudomonadota > Alphaproteobacteria > Acetobacterales > Acetobacteraceae > CAIYPH01. The sequence goes on from JBGAIK010000013.1 coordinate 31,408, forward strand.
CGCGCGGCAGCGGCCTTCGCGGGCTCGGCGCCGGCTGCATGCGGTCGTAGCGGCAGTCCACCGGCACGGCGCCGATCAGGGCGCGGGCGTAGTCGTGTTGTGGCGCGGCCAGCACCTCGGCGACCAGGCCGGTTTCCACCACCCGCCGCGCAGCATGATCGAGACGCGGTCGGCGATTTCCGCCACCACCCCCATGTTGTGGGTGATCAGCAGCACGCCGAGCCCGCGCCGGTCGGCCAGGCCGCGGATCAGGCGCAGGATCTGCGCCTGCACCGAGACGTCGAGTGCCGTGGTCGGCTCGTCGGCCACCACCAGCTTCGGCGCGCAGGACAGGGCGGCGGCGATCACCACCCGCTGGCGCTGGCCGCCGGAAAGCTGGTGCGGGTAGGCGCGCAGCCGGCGCTCCGGCTCAGGATGCCGACGCAGCAGCAGCAGTTCCAGCGACCGGATGCAGGCCTGGGCACGGGTGATGCCGAGATGGTGGCGCATGGTCTCGCCGAGCTGGCTTTCCACCGTGAACAGCGGGTTCAGGCTGGTCATCGGGTCCTGGAAGATGGCGCCGATATCCTTGCCCGGCACGATGCCGGCGGTGCGCCCCGTGCGGGTGTCGAGCAGGCGGCCGTCGATCGAAACCGTGCCGCCGGCGATGCGGCCCGGCGCCTCCAGCAGGCCCATCAGCGCGTTGCCGACGGTGCTCTTGCCCGCGCCCGATTCGCCAACGAGGGCGTGGATCTCGCCGAGGGCGACGCGGATCGAGACGTCCTCCACCGCGGCGAAATCGCCGAAGGTCACCTTCAGGTCGCGGATGTCGAGCACCGGGACGTTCATGGCTTCGCCCGCAGCTTCGGGTTGAAGCGGTCGCGCAGCCAGTCTCCCACCACGTTGACCGCCAGCACCAGGATCACCAGCGTCACCGCCGTGAACACCGCGATCCACCAGATGCCGGAGAAGACGAACTCGTTGCCGATACGGATAAGGGTGCCGAGCGACGGGTAGGTCGGCGGCATGCCGGCGAGGAAGGTGCAGGTTGCTTCCGTGAGCACGGCGGCGGCGAGGTTGATGGTGGCGATCACCAGCACCGGGCCCATCACGTTGGGCAGGATGTGGCGCAGCATGATGCGGCGGCCAGGCAGGCCGATGACGCGGGCGGCGCGCACGTAGTCCTTCGCCGCCTCCACCATCGTCGCCGCGCGCACGGTGCGGGCGTATTGCACCCATTCGTGGATGGAGATGGCGGCGACCAGGATCACCGGGGCCCATCTGACGGTGCCGGCCTCGGGGAACACGGCCCGCGCGATGCCGCTGACCAGCAAGGCGAGCAGGATGGTGGGCAGGCTCAGGATGACGTCGCCGAGGCGCATGATGACGGTGTCGACCAGCCCGCCCATGTAGCCGGCGAGCAGGCCCAGCAGCACGCCGACGCTGGAGGCGACCAGCACCGCGCCGCCGCCGATGGCGATGGAGACGCGGGCGCCGTAGAGGATGGCGGACAGCAGGTCCCGCCCCTGGTTGTCGGTGCCGAGCGGGAAGCGCGGATCGCCGTCGGGCATGAAGGCGGGCGGCAGCTCGGCCAGCATCAGGTCGTAGCGGCCGATATCGGTGGGGTCGGTCGGCGCGACCCAGGGGGCGAGGCCGCCAGCGCCAGCATCGCCACCGCGACCAGGGCCGCGGCGCGGACCGAGGCGGGCATCGCCCTCATGCGCGCACCCTGAGGCGGGGGTCGATCACCGCGTAGAGCACGTCCACCGCCATGTTGATGGCGACGAACAGGAAGCCGACGAACAGCAGGTAGGCCGCCATCACCGGGATGTCGACGAAGCTGACCGCCTGGATGAACAGCAGCCCCATGCCGGGCCACTGGAACACCGTCTCGGTGACGATGGCGAAGGCGATCAGCGAGCCGATCTGCAAGCCCGTCACCGTCACCACCGGCATCAGCGCGTTGCGCAGCGCGAGGCGGAAATGGATGCGCCGCGCCGGCAGGCCGCGCGCGCGGGCGAAGCGGATGTAGTCCGACGACAGCACGTCGATCATCTCGGAGCGCACCAGCCGCATGATCAGCGTGAGCTGGTACAGCGCAAGCGTGACCCCCGGCATGACGAGCGAGCGCCGGCCGCTGCCGGTGAGGAAGCCGGTGCCCCAGAAGCCGAGCTGCACCACCTCGCCGCGGCCGAAGGAGGGCAGCACCTTGAGCGTGACCGCGAAGACCAGGATCAGCAGGATGCCGGTGACGAAGGTCGGCGTGGAAATGCCGATCAGCGAAAAGGCCTGCACCGCCCGCGCCGCGATGCCGTTGGGCCGCAAAGCGCAGAGCACGCCGAGCGGAATGCCGATCGCCAGGGACAGCACGGTGGCGACGATCACCAGCTCCAGCGTCGCCGGCAGGCGTTCGGCCAGCAGGACGGCGACGGGGCGCTGGTTGCGGTAGGAGATGCCGAGATCGCCGGTGACGACGCGGCCGAGGAAGCGCGCGTACTGCACGAGCACCGGCCGGTCGAGGCCGAGCGTCACCCGCAGCTCCGCCTTCTCCTCGGGCGTCGCGTTCTCGCGCGACATGATCTGCACCGGATCGCCGACGAAGCGGAACATCGCGAAGGCGATCGCGGTCACCGCGAGCATCACCAGCGCGGCCTGGCCGAAACGCGCGATCAGCGTGCGGATCAACGGCACCCCCTGCTGCGGTGCAACACGATAGTCATATCTGCCGGGCCGTGGCGAGGGTGGCGCAGCAAGAAAGGCAGATTGAACAAAGAGGCGGGGAGCGAGAAGGCTGTCGCGATTGCTTCTCGCGCCTCGCCGACCTGCTGTGCAGCTTTCCTGCCTTGCGCGGCGAGTACCGCCGCGCCCCGCCGCCAATGAACACGCGCCACCGCATCGAAGCCCGCGTCCGCAGGAGCCATTCGATGGCCAGCTGGTATGTCTACGTGATGAAGATCTCACCGCCTTCCAGGCGGGCGAAGTGTTCAGGAACATCGCCTGTCCTTCCTGCCCGGCGTGAAGATCGGCGTGCTGGGCGTGAACGGCGCCGGCAAGTCCACCCTTCTCAAGATCATGGCCGGCATCGAGACCGAGTACGGCGGCGAGTGCTGGGCGGCCGAGGGCGTGCGCGTCGGCTACCTGCAGCAGGAGCCGGCTTCGACGAGGACAAGACGGTCGGCGAAACGTCGCCATGGCCTTCTCGGCCTGAAGGCCGCGATCGACCGGTTCAACGAGATCTCCAACGAGTTCGCCGAGCCGATGGACGACGAGCGGATGAACGCCCTGCTCGCCGAGCAGGCGGAACTCCAGGAGAAGATCGACCACGAGGATGGCTGGGAGCTCGACCGGCGCATCGACATCGCGCTCGACGCGCTGCGCTGCCCGCCGGCCGAGCTGCCGGTGACCAACCTCTCCGGCGGCGAGCGGCGCCGGGTGGCGCTGTGCCGGCTGCTGCTGGAAAAGCCCGACATGCTGCTGCTGGACGAGCCGACCAACCATCTCGACGCCGAGAGCGTGGCCTGGCTGGAGAAGACGCTGCGCGACTATGCCGGCACCGTGCTGGTGGTCACCCACGACCGCTACTTCCTGGAGAACGTGACCAACTGGATTCTCGAACTCGAACGCGGCCGCGGCTACCCGTTCGAGGGCAACTACTCCTCCTGGCTCGACCAGAAGTCCAAGCGCCTGGCGCAGGAGGAGAAGGAGGAGACGGCGCGGATGCGCGCGCTGGCCGAGGAGAAGGACTGGATCCAGTCCACCCCCCGCGCGCGGCAGACCAAGAACAAGGCCCGCATCCAGAAATACGAGGAGCTGCTGCAGAAATCGCAGGAGCAGCAGTTGGGCGTGGCCGAGATCGTCATCCCGCCGGGGCCGCGGCTGGGCGGCACGGTGATCGAGGCCGACGGGCTGACCAAGGGCTTCGGCGACCGCATGCTGATGGAGAACCTGAACTTCAAGCTGCCGCCGGGCGGCATCATCGGCGTGATCGGCCCCAACGGCGCCGGCAAGACCACGCTGTTCCGCATGATCACCGGCCAGGACACGCCCGATGCCGGGGCGCTGCGGCTGGGCGAGACGGTGAATCCCGGCTACGTGGACTAGAGCCGCGACAGCCTGGATCCCGAGAAGACCGTCTGGCAGGAGATCAGCGGCGGCACCGACGTGATCTACCTGGGCAAGCGGGCGGTGGCGTCCCGCGCCTATGTCGGCGCCTTCAACTTCAAGGGCAGCGACCAGCAGAAGAAGGTCGGCATCCTGTCGGGCGGCGAGCGCAACCGCGTCCATCTGGCCAAGATGCTGAAGAGCGAAAGCAACGTGCTGCTGCTCGACGAGCCGACCAACGACCTCGACGTGGACACGCTGCGGGCGCTGGAGGAGGCGCTGATGGATTTCGCCGGCTGCGCGGTGGTGATCAGCCACGACCGCTGGTTCCTCGACCGCCTCGCCACCCATATCCTCGCCTTCGAGGGCGACAGCCACGTGGAGTGGTTCGAGGGCAATTTCGAGGCCTACGAAGAGGACAAACGACGTCCTCGGCGCCGACGCCACCGAGCCGCACCGCATCAAGGTACGCCCGTTGGTGCGGTAGACGCCCGCCCTGCGGGGGGCCGCGATGAACGACATCCGCTCGCTGCGCACCGGCCGGCTGGTGATGCGCCCGGTCAGCCACGCCGACCTGCCGGACCTGATCGCGCTGAAGGGCGATCCGATGGTGCATGCGGTGATGCTGGGCGGCATCCGCAGCACGGTGCAATGCGCCGAGGACCTGGCCGAGGACATCGCCTTCTGGGGCGCCCATGGCGTCGGCATGTGGGCGGTGCGCGAGGCGGCGGGCGAGGCCTTCGTCGGCAGCGTCGGCCTGCACGCCCGCCCCGACGGCCGCGGCATCGCGCTGCGCTTCGCGATCACCACCATCGCGCAGGGCCGCGGCTATGCCAGCGAATCGGCCGGCGCGGCGCTCCGCTTCGCCCATGACCGCGCCGGCCTGCGCCGGGTGGTGGCGGTGGCACGCGAAACCAACATCGCCTCGCGCCAGGTGCTGGGGAGCATCGGGATGTATTGCGCGAGACCTACGAGCGGGAGGGGTATCGCGTGCTGTGGTTCATGAAAGCGTGCGCGACGATTGATCGAGCCCGAGGATGAGGGCCACAAGATGGACAGTCGCGTCCATCACCCCCTCCGGCGCCAGGCAGATGAACCGGGCATGCCGGGCAGCCCAATCGACGCTGCGCACCTGATCGGCCTGGACAACCCCGCGCAGCCGCCCCTCATCCGGCAACGCAACCTCGAATGGCCAGCCGCGGATCCGCGACGTGACGGGGACGACGACCACGCGCGGTAACCCGGTTGAAGTCCACGTCGCTGAGGACCAGCACGGGACGCTCACCGGCCTGCTCGCGTCCGGTCGGAGGGTCGAGCACGAGACGCACGAAATCCCCGCGCCGCGGCACGAAGTTGCCACCCCGACCGCGCTCCGCCGAGATCGGGCCCCCAAATCGATCGTCTCGGGCCGGTCTTCCGGTCGGCACCGGGCCAGCACGTCCTTCAAGGTCAGCCGCGGCCGCGGAACCGGCGCAACAACGATGCGGCCATCCTCCACGCGCAATTCGACCCTGGGTTCCACGGTCCAGCCCAATTCGGCGGTGGCGGTCAGCGACTTGCAGCCGCACCGCCAGGCTGTTGCCCCACTTCTGGACATGGCTCATCACGTGCCCTCCATTGACGTATCTACAACGTAGATATCGGGCGGGCGCCTGACAACCCGGTGAACCGCAAGACTCGCGCCCTCCGCGGCTGCTATGCTTCCGCCCGCGTCATGACCCCGCTTTCCCCACCCCCGCGGCCGAGGCCCTGTGGCGGCGCATCGCCGCGCATCCGTTCGAGACCGGCGACCGGCTCGATTTTCCGCAGCCGGCTCGCGCGGGAGAAGGCATGGCCCTCGCCCTTCGCCCGTGGCGCGATCGAGGAATACCGCCGCTTCGCCTTCCTCGTCGCCGCCGCTGCCGCCCAGATGACGCCGAGCGAGGAGGTGGACGAGGTCTGGCACCTGCACCTGATCTATTCCCGCGACTACTGGGACGTCTGGTGCGCCGAGGTGCTGCAGGCCCGGCTGCACCACGACCCGACCCCGGGCGGCGCCGCCGCGCAGGCCCGCTACCGCCAGCAATACGCGGCGACCCTCGCCCGCTATGAAGAGGTGTTCGGCCCGCCGCCCGCCGCCTGGTGGCCGGGCACCGCCAGCCGCTTCCGCCGCGCGCCGCGCTTCCGCGGCGTGGACACCGATCGCGTCCTTGTCCTGCCCCGACCCTGGAGACGCCGCGCGTGAACCCGTTCGACCTGTCCGGCGGCCCGTTCCTTGCCCTCTATGCCGGGTTGTTCCCGCTCGCCCTGCTCGCCTGCTGGGCGCTGCGCAACGCCATCCGCGGCAACGCCGGCGGTGCGGCAGACCCGCTCACCCCGGCGGAGCTCGCCTGGCTTGCCGGCGGGCGCGCCCGCGCCGCCGATGCCGCCGTCGTCGGCATGGTCAGCTTCGGCGGCGCCTATCTCGATACGAAGAACAAGCGCATCGCCCCCGTGCCCGGGGCCAGGCGCCTGCCCAACTGGATCGTGCCGTTCCATGCCGCGCTGGACGCGCCGGTCGCCACCGCCCGCATCGCCCGCCGCTTCGCCGCCCCGCTCGATGCGGTGCAGGCGGGCCTTGCCGCGCGCGGCCTCGCGCCGGATGCCTCCCAGGCCGCGAGCGCCGGGCGCTGGTCGATCGCGCCGCTGCTGCTGCTGGCCGGCTTCGGCGCGGTCCGCATCGATATCGGCCTCGAACGCGGGCGCCCCGTCGGCATCCTGGTCGCCTTCGTCGCGGCCACCCTGCTGGCCGCGCTGCTGCTGTCCTTCGCCCGCCCCACCCGCACCCTGGCCGGCCGCGCCGCCCTGCGCGACTGGCGCCGCCGCCACGACCGCCTGCTGCGCGCCCCGCAGGACCGCGAGCTGGCACTGGCGTTTGCGATCGGCGGCGCCACCGTGCTCGCCGGCACCGGCCTTGCCCCCTTTGCCGCCTGGCGCGGCCTGACCGGCACGGGCGGCGGCAGCAGCGACTCCGGCGGCGGCAGAGACAGCAGCGGCAGCGACAGCGACAGCGGCGGGGACAGCGGGGGCGGCGGCAGCGGCTGTGGCGGGTGCAGCAGCTAGTGCTTTGACTCATTCGGATGGTTCGGGAGCCTGTCGAGTTTGGCGAGTATGGACGCGGCGGATGCCTTCCAGACGAATGGCTTTGGCTCGGCGTTGTGTTCGGCGAGATAGCGGTTGATGGCGGCCTGGAGGTCG
>JBGAIK010000333.1:0-5052 GCA_044225615.1 Acetobacteraceae bacterium
TTCGTCGAATATCGCCGCCGCGGCGGGGCAAGAACGTCGCCGCTGCCCGATTTCTACATCGGCGCCCATGCCGCCGTCGCAGGCCTCACCCTGCTGACCCGGGACGCCCGCCGCTACGCCGGGTATTTCCCCAAGGTGCGGCTGATCGTCCCGGATTGACGCAGCGACCTGCTACCGGTGCAGCGCGATATCCACCACCCGGTTCGACACGTCGGCCCCGGCCACCATCGGCCGCCCGCCCTCGGGCCGCTCGCCGGTCCAGCGCGTGTCCAGCCGCTGCTCCGTCACCTTCCCCGTCCGCAGCAGCGCCGCATGCACCGCATCGGCCCGCGCCTTGGACAGCCGCATGTTGGCCGCGCCCGGCCCCGTGGCGTCGGCCTTGCCCACGATGGTGGCGATCAGCGCCGGATCGGCCGCCATCGCGTCGGCCACCCGGGCGACCGTCCCGCGCCCATAGGCGTCCACCGTCGCGCTGCCGCTGGCGAAGGTCACCTGGTACCAGTCGCTCGCCGGCGTCTGCGCCACGGCGGCGGCCGGCGGGTTGTAGGCCACCGGCGGCGGGGCAGGGGGCGCTGCCGGCTGCTGCGCGCAGGCGGCCAGCAGGGTGATGCCGGCAATGGCGGCGAGCTTCGAGACGGACGTGATGGCGGACATGGAATGGGCGCTCCTGGGAATGAACCGGCACTGGTGCCTGCCGGCGCGTAACGCCCCGGCCGCCAAAAGGTTCCTTCCCGTGTCGGTGTGCGCGGCTGCCCCGCCTTGGCATCACCCCGGCGGATAGTCCCGCGCCAGCACCGCCATCGCGCCTGCGCCCGTCGCCATGGCGTGCAGATCATCGGCGATCCGCCCGATCTCGTCGCGCAGTTCCAGCCCGTCCAGCCAGCTTGCCGGAATCGCCGCCTCCCCCAGCATCGCCCCCAGCAGGTTGCCAGCGATCGCCCCCGTGCTGTCGCTGTCGCCCGAGTGGTTCACCGCCCGCAGCACGCCGCCCGCGAAATCCTCGGCCGACAGCGCGCAGCACACCGCGATGGCCAGCGCCTGTTCGCCCACCCACCCGCCGCCGAGGGTCTCCAGCGCTTCCGGCGACGGGGGGCCGGCTTCGGCCAGGCGGCGTGCCGCGGCCAGCACCGCCTGCAACTCTTCTGCCTCAGCATGGCGCGCCAGCACCGCATCGGCCGCGTCCAGCGCCGTCGCCAGGCTGGCGCCACGCATCAGGCCGCCACCGTCACGGCCAGATGCCCGGCCGAGAGGAAGCCGCTCGGATGGCCATGGGTCAGTGCGCCCGACCGCGCGCCCAGTTCGAACACCGCCGCGCGTCGTCCTCAGTGCCGGCGCGGAACAGTTCGATCGTGCTGCCCGCATCACCGCGCCGCACCCTTGTTGTCGTTGCGGCTCACCATCGACTGCCCCAGCCCGACCGTTTCGCGCAGCGCCGACAGGCAGGTCATGCCGGGCGCATCGCCTGACGCAGCTGCGGCAGGCCGAACAGCTATCCATCGGTCGCAACCGCAACGTCGGACCGATAGCCCTGGGTCAGGAGTTGTCGTAGATAGGCATGATGATCGCTCGACGAAGGTCGCCGTTCGCCTGCCGTCGCATTTGGCGCGCACGACAGCCTCGGCGGTGAACAGCGTCATCTGCGCATCGTCGGCATCATGCCCGGCGCGCGCCAGTAGGCCTGCACGCAGGCCGGTGACCTCGGCCGGCCCGGAACAGCGCGCATCCGTCCAGGCTCAGAACTCGATCCCCGCCCCAGCGCATCCCCCACCGCCTCGCCCAGCAGGCACCCGCGCTGTCATGCGGCAGTACCTCTCAGCTCGTCCGGAATTCTCGGAACGACCCCGGAATCCCCTGCAGCCCGTCGATCACTTTGCGCCGCACCGCCGCATCGTCCTTCGGCAGGAACTCGATCTCAATCGGTATCCGCGATCTCGAACCGCGCCGCTACCGCTTCCGGCAGCCGATCATAGGTCGCCCGCGCGCAGAACAGGTCCAGCACGTCGTCATCCACCATCGCCGCCATGCTGCTCCATTCCCCCCGGCGCGACGCGGCATGCAGCTTCCCGCCCAGCTCCTCCAGCCCGTGCAGCGCGAACACGCCATGATAGGCCGGCGTCGAGCCGTAGAACGCCACCCGGTAGCGGATCTTCTCGGCCGCCGCCGCAACCGAAGCCGCATCGGGCCCGGTGGCGATGAACCCCCCACCCGTCACCTGGAAGTTCTCGAACCCCATCCCGCGCCTGTCCAGCTCCGCCGCCAGCGCCGGCCGCACCACCTCGTCCACGTATTTCCGCGTCGCGAACCCGTGCAGCCGCACCCCGTCGCAGACCCGCGCCGCCGTCTTCTGCATCTCCGGCCCGACCGCGGCGATCATCACCGGCACCATCGGCAGCCCCGAAGGCTTGGGCGAGAACTCCGGCGTCATCAGCGTGAAATTGTAGAACTTGCCCTTGAAATCGAGCTTCTCGCCCTTCTCCCAGCACCGCCAGATCGCGCGCACGGCCTGCACGTATTCGCCCAGCCGCGGCGCCGGCGAGATCCACGGCACCGAGAACCGCCGCTCATTGTGCGCCCGCACCTGCGTGCCCAGCCCCAGCACGAACCGCCCGCCCGACTGCACCGCCATGTCCCAGCCCAGGTTGGCGGTGATCATCGGGCTGCGCGGAAACGCGATCGCCACCGACGTCGCCAGCTCGATCCGCTGCGTGGCGACGGCGGCCATGGCCAGCGGAATGAACGGATCATGCGCCAGCTCCGGCGTCGTCACCCCGTCGCACCCATCGGCCTCCGCCTGCGCCGCCACCGCCTGGCTCGCCCGCCAGTCCCCGTCGCGCAGCCCGATCGTTACCCGCATGGCCATGCTCTCCAAGAAGAAAGGACTTCTTTTTCTGTAGAAAAAGAAGCAAAAAGACTTTTGTCCGTTGTCCTGCGTGCTGGCCCGTCTGCGGCTCCGCACCCAACGGGTGGAAGTCTGTTGGTTCTTTTTTTCAAAAAGGAACAACTCTTACTATTCCAACGCATGCACCCGCACCCCCGGCACCACCCTCGCCGCCGCCTCGCACAGATGCCGGTGGTGCGTCAGATAGATCACCTGCCCCACCTCCCCCATCTTCCCCAGCAGCCGGAACGCCTCCACCGAGCGGTCGTCGTCGAACGTCTCCATGATGTCGTCGGCCAGGAACGGTACCGGCGCCCGCGTCGCCGCGTATTCGTGATACCCCGCCACCCGCAGCGCCAGATACAGCTGGAACCGCGTGCCCTTCGACAGGTCCTGCGCCCGCTTGGCGCCCGTTGCCGCCCCCAGCGCCACCAGCACCTCGCCGCCATCCACCGGCTGCGCTGCCAGCCCGTCATAGGCGTCGCGGCTGATCACCCGGAACGCCTCGGAGGCGCGCGCCATCATCGCGCTGCGGTGCCGGTCGCGATAGGCGCGCAGCGCCCGCTCCGCCGCCGCGATGCCCGCCAGCAGCTTCAAGTGCCGCCGCGCCCGCTCCTCGATGTCCAGCAGCACCACCCGCCGCGCGCCGTCCAGCCGGGCCGCGTCCTCGCGGCTGCCGACGGCGTCCAGCGCGTCGCGGGCCCGGCGCAGCCGGGCGTGCTGCTCCTGCACGTCGCGGTCATGCGCCTCGGCCAGCGGCGCCAGCTCCGCGGCCTCGCGCTCCAGCGCCGCCCGGTCGGCGCCGGCCAGCGCGGCCTCCGCCGCCGCCAGCGAGTCCACGCGCAGCAGGTCGATCACGTCGCGCCCGGCCTCGGCGGCACGCTCCCGCAGCCCGTCGCGCCGGGCGGCGGCCGCCATCAGCGGCGCCACCCCGGCCAGGTCCGCCACCCCGAAATGCGCCGCCATCACCGCGCAGCGCGCCGCGTGCGCGGCCTGCGCCTCGGCCAGCTCGGCTTCGCGGCGCTGCGCCTCGGCCAGGGTCAGCGCCGCCTGCTCCTGCGCCGCCCGCGCGGCCAGCGCCGCCGCGATGCGCGCGCCCACCTGCCCGGCCAGCTCCGGCGCCGGCAGGTCCGCGGCCATGCCCAGCGCCGCCGCCACCGCCGCCACGCGCTGGCCGAACGCCGCCAGCTCCGCCTCGATGTCGGCGATCCGCCGCGCCAGCGCGTCATGCGCGTCCAGCGCCGCCTCCAGCCCGCCCAACGCGCCGAGCACGCCGCGCACCGTCTCCCAGCCCGGCGTCGCCCCGGCTTCGGCCAGCCAGGTCGCCGCGCAGGCCTCCGCCCAGGCCACCCGCCAGCGCTGGTCGGCCTCCCGCGCCCGCTGCGCCGCGTGCTGGCGCAGCGCCAGCTCGCGCTCGCCGGCCGCCAGCGCCGCCCGCAGCGCCCTGGCCTGCCCGGCCGCGTCGATAGCCTTGCCGCCCTCGGCGCGCAGCGCCGCCAGCCCCGCCGCCGGATCGGCGGCCAGCCCCATGCCGCCGAGCGCCTCGGCCAGCCGCGCGCAGCACGACGTCTCGTCCGCGCCGGCATCCGCGGCATCCCGCTCGGCCTGCGCCAGCGCCTCCTGCGCCCGCAGCGCCTCCGCCCGCGCGGCGATCCACGCCGCCAGCCACTCCGCGCTGCTGTCCGCCGGCAGCCCCATCCCGCGCGCCGCCGCCGCGATCGCCCCGGCCGCCGCCTCCCGCCGTGCCGCCGCCGCCGCCAGCCGCGCCGCCACGCCCTCGCGCTCGGCCGCCAGCCGCGCCAGCGCCAGCTCCGCCGCGTGCAGCCGCGCGATCTCGCCGGCATGGCGCAGCATGCCGGTCACCGCCGCATCGTCGGCCCGCAGCGCCACCTCGAACGCGTCGGCGGAGCCGGCATCGAGCCGCACCCGATGCGCGCTCCACGCCACCTCGCGCGCCGCCCGCAGCGCCGCCGCCGCGGCATCCGTCACCGCGCCGGTGGCCGCCCCGATCGCCTGCCGCTCGGCCCGCAGCCGCGCGATCTCGGCATCCAGCGTGCCGGCGCGCCCGGCTTCCTGCGCTTCCGCCGCCACCGCCTCGGCCAGCGTGCTCCGCCAGCCCGCCAGATGCCCCGGATCGGGCACCGCGAGCCCGGCCAGCGCCGCCTCCGTCCCCT
>JBGAIK010000334.1:0-4272 GCA_044225615.1 Acetobacteraceae bacterium
GCGGTTTCGGCGCGGTTCATCGGCAGCGACATGCAGGCGCTGGCGGAGCGGTCGGGGAGCGTGATCTCGTCGTCGCTGTTCGGGGCGCTGGCCGGGAGCGGGGCGCTGCCGTTCGGGCGCGACGCGTTCGAGGCGACGATCCGGGCCAGCGGCGTCGGCGTGGAGGCCAGCCTGCGCGCCTTCGGCTCTGGGTTCGACGCGGTGCAGGCGCCGAACCGGCCGGAGCCGGTTGCCATGGCGCCGGGCGGCATCTCGGGCGGCACGGCGGAGCAGAGGGCCGAGCTGGAGCGGGCGCTTGGCCGGATCGTAGGGTTTCCCGAGGAGGCCCAGACGATGCTGCGGGCCGGGCTGCGGCGCATGGTGGACTACCAGGATGTTGCCTATGGCCATGAGTATCTCGATCTGGTGGCCTCGCTGCCGCCCGCCCTTGCCGGCGAGGCGGCGCGGCAGGTGGCGGTGGCGCTGTCCTATGACGACGTGATCCGGGTGGCCGACCTGAAGACGCGGGGGGCGCGGTTCGCGCGGGTGCGGGGCGAGGTGCAGGCGCAGGGCGACCAGGTGCTGGACACGACCGAGTTCATGCATCCGCGCGTGCAGGAAATCTGCGCCACGCTGCCGGCCGGGCTGGGGCGCTGGGCGGAGGGTTCGGCCGCGGCCCAGCGCGTGTTGCGGATGTTCGAGTGCGGGCGGCGGGTGCGGACCACGCGGCTGGGGGGATTCCTGCCGCTCTATCTGATCGCCGGGCTGCGGCCGTGGCGACGGCGGCTGCTGCGCCATGAGCGGGAGATGGCCCATGTGTCCGCCTGGCTGGCGTTGGTGCGCCGGCATGCGGACAGCCCGGCGCTGGCGATCGAGATCCTGAAATGCCGGCGGCTGGTGAAGGGCTACAGCGACACCCACGCGCGCGGGCAGGGCAAGTTCGACCGGGTGACCGGTGCGGTGGCGCTGCTGGCCGGGCGGGAGGATGCTGCCGACTGGGTAAGGCGGCTGCGCGAGGCGGCGCTGGCCGACGAGGACGGCACGATGCTGGACGGCGCGCTGCGCACGGTGGCGACGCTGTAGTGCGCGCCCTGGCGACGCTATAATGCGCGCCTTCGCGACGCTGTAGGAGGAGGCGATGGGACAGTACGCCGGCGATCTGCAGGCCGTTCGCGACCTGGTGCGCGACACCGAGGTGCACCGCGACGTCTACACCGATCCCGAGGTGTTCGACCTCGAGATGAAATACGTGTTCGGCAATTCGTGGGTCTATGTCGGGCATGCGAGCCAGGTGCCGAATGTCGGCGACTTCCTGACCACCACGATCGGCACCACGCCGGTGGTGATGGTGCGCCACCGCGAGGACGACATCCGCGTGCTGTACAACCGCTGCCCCCACAAGGGCACGCGGGTGGCAAACGAGTTGTGCGGCAATGTCGGGCGGTTCTTCCGCTGCCCCTACCATGCCTGGAGCTTCCGCACCGACGGCAGCATCGCCGCCATTCCGCTGCCCGGCGGCTATGACGAGGCTTTCAAGGCAAGCCACGCGGCGGCCGGCATGGCGCCGGTGCGGCATGTCCATGTCTATCGCGAGTTCGTCTTTGCCCGCCTGGCGGAGACCGGCATGGAGTTCGACGCGTTTTTCGGCGAGAGCCTGTCCAGCCTGGACAACATGATCGACCGCTCGCCGGAGGGGCGGCTGGAGGTGGCCGGGGGCGTGCTGCGCTATCTGCACAACTGCAACTACAAGATGCTGATGGAGAACCTGACCGACACCTGCCACCCGATGGTGGCGCATGAAAGCTCGGCGGGCACGGCGGTTGCGGTGTGGAAGGCGATGCCGGAGGGGACGCCGCGGCATCCGGCGGTGGAGATCTACGCGCCCTTCGTCTCGCCCTATGCGTTCTACGAGGGCATGGGCATCCGCTGCTGGGCCAACGGGCACGGGCATACCGGGGTTTCGCACTCGATCCATTCCGACTACTCGGCCATTCCCGGATACTGGGAGGGGATGGTGGCCGCCTATGGCGAGAACCGGGCGAGGGCGATCCTGGACACCAACCGGCACAACACCGCCTATTTCCCGAACATGACGATGAAGGGGCCGATCCAGGCGCTGCGCATCTTCAAGCCGGTGGCGGCGAACCGGACGATGGTGGAATCCTGGACCTTCCGCCTGGTCGGCGCGCCCGACCGGCTGCTGGAGCGCACGCTGATGTACAGCCGGCTGATCAATGCCCCGACCTCGCCGGTGGGGCATGACGACCTGGAGATGTACGAGCGCGCCCAGGACGCGCTGCATGCCGACGCCAACCCGTGGGTGAACATGCAGCGGCTGCACGCGCCCGGCGAGGCGGAGGGCGTCTTCAACGGGACCACCGAGGCGCAGATGCGCAACCAGTTCCGCGCCTGGAAGGCGCTGATGCGCGAGCCGGCATGACCCCCGCCGACCTGATCGGCTTCGTGCTGCACGAGGCCCGGCTGATCGACGAGCAGCGGTTCGACGAATGGCTCGACCTGTTCGCCGAGGACGGGCGCTACTGGATGCCGCTGGAATACGGACAGACCGATCCGGTGCTGCACAACTCGCTGTTCTACGACGACACGCTGCTGCTGCGCATCCGGGTGGAACGGCTGAAGGGGGCCAAGACCTACAGCCAGAAGCCGAAGAGCCGCTGCCACCATCTGCTGCAGACGCCGGTGGTGGAGGCCTGCGACGGCGGGGACCTGCGCACCTGGACCGCCTTCCACTACGTGGAGACGCGGATGGACGAGCAGCAGCTTTTCGCCGGCTGGAGCCGCCATACGCTGGCGGTGGTCGACGGGCGGCTGCGCATCCGGCTGAAGCGCGTCGATCTGGTGAACTGCGACAGCGCCTTCGGCAACATCCAGCTGTTCATGTGAGGGCGCGTGGCTGAGCCGGTTTCCGTTCATGGTGCCTTCATGCAGGCCGCTTCGCGCTGGCCCGGGCATGACTTCCTCGACATCCTGCCGGAGACGGCGGCGGCCTACGGCATCGCACCCGGCGCCGTGACCTATGGCGCGATGGCGGCCCGGGTGGACCGCCTCGCCGCCGCCTATCGCGCGGCCGGCTACGGGCGCGGCCATCGCGTGGCGCTGCTGCTGGAGAACCGGCCCGATTTCTTCCGGCACTGGTTCGCGCTGAACGGGCTCGGCGTCTCGGTGGTGCCGATCAATCCCGACCTGCGGGCGGCGGAGCTGGAATACCTGCTGGCGCATTCCGAGGCCGTGCTGGTGGTGGCGATCCCTTCGCGGCAGGACGGATTGCGCGCGGCGGGCAAGGCACCGGTGATCGGCGCGGATGACGCCCCGCCCGCGGCGCCCATGCCTGGTCTGCCCCCGCTCGGCGATCCGGCGGAGGAGGCGGCGCTGCTCTACACCTCCGGCACCACCGGGCTGCCGAAAGGCTGCGTGGTCTCGCAGCTCTGGTTCCTGGGCTGCGGGCGCTGGTATGTCGGCATGGGAGGCCTGTGCGCGCTGACCGAGGGGCAGGAGCGGATGCTGACCCCCCTGCCCTTCTTCCACATGAACGCCATGGCCAACTCGACGCTGGCGATGGTGCTGACCGGCGGCTGCCTGATCCCGCTCGACCGGTTCCATCCGCGGCAGTGGTGGGGCTCGGTGGTACGGGCGCGGGCGACGATCGTGCATTGCCTGGGGGTGATGCCGGCGATGCTGATGGCCCTGCCCGAGGCGCCGGAGGAGCGCGCGCACCAGGTGCGGTTCGCCTTCTGCCCCGGCCCCGACCGCCGCCTGCACGCGGCCGCCGAGGCGCGGTTCGGCGTGCCGCTGATCGACGCCTGGGGCATGACCGAATGCGGCGGCGGTGCGGTGATCAGCGCCCATCGCGCGCCGCGCCGGATCGGCGAGAGCTGCTTCGGCCGCGCCGAGCCGTTCATGGAGCTGCGCATCGTGGGGGACGACGGCGCCGAGGCGGCGCAGGGCGAGCTGCTGGTGCGCCATGCCGGCGACGATCCGCGGCGTGGCTTCTTCACCGAATACCTCAAGGACGCGGAGGCGACAGCGGCAGCGTGGGAGGGCGGCTGGTTCCACACCGGCGACATCGTCCGCCGCGAACCCGATGGCTCCATGTTCTTCGTCGATCGCAAGAAGAACGTGATCCGACGCAGCGGCGAGAACATCTCGGCCATCGAGGTCGAGGGCGTGATCCAGCAGCACCCGGCAGTGCGCGCCGCCGCGGTGGCCGCCGTGCCGGATGCGGTGCGCGGCGACGAGGTGGTGGCCTGCCTCGTGCTGGCCGCGCCGGCCGCA
>JBGAIK010000335.1:0-4259 GCA_044225615.1 Acetobacteraceae bacterium
TTGATGAGCTCGGCGGTGCCGGCGCGGATGCCGCCCGGGAAATCGCCGGCGCGGAACCGCGGCAGGATGGCGCCCTCGATGACGATGCGGGTGGCGGCGTCGGTGAGCGTGCCCTCCAGCCCGTAGCCGACCTCGATGCGGACACGGCGTTCGGACGGGACGACGATCAGGAGCGCGCCGTTGTTCCTGTCCTTCTGGCCGATGCCCCAGTGGCGGCCGAGCTGGTAGCCATAGTCCTCGATGCTGGTGCCCTGGAGGCCGGCGAGGGTGACGACGACGAGCTGGTCGGTGGTTTTCGCCTCCAGCGCGGCGAGCGCGTCGGTGAGGGCGGCGCGGTCGGCCTGGGAGAGGAGGTTGGCCTGGTCGACGACGCGGCC
This sequence comes from Acetobacteraceae bacterium, assembly GCA_044225615.1. Taxonomy (GTDB): domain Bacteria; phylum Pseudomonadota; class Alphaproteobacteria; order Acetobacterales; family Acetobacteraceae; genus CAIYPH01. The sequence continues at coordinate 378 of JBGAIK010000335.1, forward strand.
GGTCAGCGGCGGGAAGGTGAGCGCGGCGAGGGCGGGGAGGGTAAGGAGGAGGAAGAGAGCCAGGATCTTGGCGAACAGCCCTCCCCCCGGCCCCCTCCCGCAAACGCGGGAGGGGGAGAAGCAAGCGGTTCTGGTCGTGGGTGGGCTCAGGAGCACGCGCTCAGAAGCGGACCTTGGGTGTCTGCTTGGCGCTGTCGTCGATGGTGAATTCCTGGATCGGCCGGTTGCTGCGGTAGAACAGCGTCGCCCAGATGATGCCCGGGAAGGTGCGCAGCTCGGTGTTGTAGACGCGCACCGCCTCGATGTAGTCGCGGCGGGCGACGGCGATGCGGTTCTCGGTGCCTTCGAGCTGGGATTGCAGGGCCAGGAAGTTGGCGTTGGACTTGAGGTCGGGATAGTTCTCGCTGACCGCGAGCAGGCGGCCGAGGGCGCCGGAGAGCTGGGCCTGCGCGTCCTGGAAGCGCTTGAACGCCTCGGGGTCGGTGATGGTGTCGGCGTTCACCTGCACCTGGGTCGCGCGCGCCCGGGCGGCGACGACGGCCTCCAGCACGGTCGCCTCCTGCTTGGCGAAGCCCTTCACCGTCTCGACCAGGTTGGGAATGAGGTCGGCGCGGCGCTGGTACTGGTTCAGCACCTCCGACCATTTGGCCTTCGCCATCTCCTCGTAGGTGGGGATGTTGTTGAGGCCGCAGCCGGTGAGCACGAGGCTGAGCATGGGCAGCAGGAGCAGGATGGCCCTGCGGCGGAGGGGTGCGGCGGTCATGGCGTGTCTCCTGGCGGCGGCCGGGCGACGGTGCGGCGGCCGCGGGCAGGGTACGGCAAGGGCGGGGGCGGTGCCAGGATGATGTGGCGCCCGCCCCCTGCCCGCTACTTCGCCGGGCGCATGCCCATTGCCCAGGTCTGCTCGTCGCCGCGGGCCGCGTAGGTGATGCCCTTCCTGGTCGCCCAGGAATTGACCGTGAAGTAGACCGGGATCACGCCCATGTCGCCGACCGCGATCTCGGCCGCCTGGGCGTAGAAGGCGTTGCGCCTGGCATCGTCGAGGGTGCTGAGCGCGTTGCCGAGGGCAGTGTCGAAGGCGGCGTTGGACCAGCGGCCGCGATTGGACGGGCCCATGCCGGTCTTGGGGTCGTAGGTGGCCATGAGCGCGACCATCGGCGAGGAGGCCTCGCCGTTGCCGACCCAGCCCGACAGCATGACGCTGAATTCCAGCTTGCTGCCGCGGCTGAACAGGATCGAGGCGGGCATGGGCTGCACGTCGGTCTTGATGCCGATGCGGGCGAACATCTGGCCGACCGCCTGGGCCACCTGGGCGTCCTTGGGGAAGCGGTCGTTGGAGGAAGCCAGCACGATGGAGAAGCCGTCGCCCCAGCCGGCCTCCTGCAGCAGGCGCTTCGCGCCGTCGGCGTCGAAGGGCAGCGGCTTGAGGTTGGGGCTGGCGCCGGCGACGTCGGGCGGCACGTACTGGCCGGCGGCATGGGCCTGGCCGCTCAGCAGGCGGTCGACCAGCACCTGGCGGTTGATCGCCATGGAGAGGGCGCGGCGCACGCGGGCGTCCTTGAGCGGGTTCTTCGCCATCGGCTTGCCGGCCAGGTCGAACACGCCGGGCGAGGCGTCGCGGGCGCTGTCCATGACGATGTAGATGATGCGGAAGGCGTCGCATTCCCAGATCGCGAGCGCGGGGCTGGCGGCGAGGCGGGCACGGTCCTCGGCGGGGACGCCGTCGATCGCATCGACATCGCCGGAGAGGATGGCGGCGACGCGGGCGCCGTCATTGGCGATGGGGCGGACGGTCACCTTGTCCCACGGCTCGGCGCCGCCCCAGTAGGCCGGGTTGCGCGCCATTTCCACCCGGTCGCCGGGCTGCCAGGCGACGAACCTGTAGGGCCCGGCACCGATGGCGGCCTTGCCGTTGTTGTAGTCGGAGGTGGGGGCGCCCTCGTTGGCCCGGGGGATGATGCCGATATTGGCGAGGTCCACCATCAGGGTCGGGGCCGGGCCCTTGGTGTGGATGCGGATGGTGCGCGCGTCCACCACCTCGGTGCGCTCGATCAGCTTGGTGTACTGGGCATAGGAGGAGGGGGAGTTCGGCACCTTCGGCGCGCGGGCGAGGGTGAAGGCGACGTCCTCGGCGGTGACGGGCGTGCCGTCGTGGAAGGTGAGGTTCGGGCGCAGGGTGAATTCCCACACCGTGTTGCTGGGCATGCGCCAGCTTTCGGCGAGGGCGGCGGTGATGCGGCCGCGCGGGTCGGTGCTCACCAGCGCTTCGAAGATGTGGCGGCTGATGGCGCTGTTGGGGGAGTAGACGTGGAAATGCGGGTCGATGGAGCTGACGTCGGTGCGCACGGCGAAGCGCAGGTCGGCGGCGTGCGCGGCCGGTGCGGCAAGAAGAGCGGTGAGTATCGCCGCGAGGGCGGAACGTGTTTTCATTGTGGTTTCCTCCGTGGTCGGCAGCTTATGGGGCTCGCGGCGTCCCGTCGACGATTTCGGCCAGTGCGGGCACGCCCAGCGCGCAGGCATGGACGCCGAGATGCGCGGTCATCTGCAGCACCTGCAGTATCGCCCGCCAGTCGGCCCCGAGGGCGATGGCGCGGCGGATGGCTTCGCGCAGCGCCGCCTCGTTGAGGCCGGTGAAGCAGGCATCGAGGGCGAGGCGGATCAGGCTACGGTCCACCGGCGCCAGGCCGTCGGCGGGATTGCCGAAGGCGGAGAGCTCGAGGACCAGCGCGAAATAGCCGGCATCCAGGCGCAGCAGGATCTCGCAGTGGCGCGGCCAGTCGCCGAAGCGGGCCTGCCAGCTTGATTTGAGCGTTTGCTGCTCGGGGGAGAGGTCGGCGGCGAGCTCGGGCACGTGGCGGCCGGCGGCGGCGAGCTCCTCGGCGAGGATGCCGGCGCCGATCCGGGTGCCGCCGAGGCCCTGCTCGGTGGCCATGGCCAGCACCTCCATGACCTGCGCCGGTGTCGCGCCATGCTGCATGGCGACGCGCATGTGCAGCGCGAGGCCGCTGGCGAACAGATGCGTGCTGGAGGCGTCGAGGGCCACGTAGATCAGCTCGCACATCATCGGCGTCAGCGGGCCGTGCGCGGCGGGGTGGCCGCCGTAGCGGGCGTAGAGGTCGAGGAAGCCGGGGCTGAAGCGCAGCATGCCCTCGGTCCAGTCGGTCCAGTAGCCGCGGGCGCGGATGTAGTCGGCCTTGAGGCGTTCCTGCTCCGGGGTCAGCGCCATGTTCATGCCTCCAGGTCGGGGCCGCACCAGATGCCGGCGCCGCCATCGAGCGGCAGCAGGCTGCCGGTGACGTAGGCGGCGGCGGGCGAGAGCAGGAAGGCGGCGGCCTCGGCCACGGCTTCGGGTGGCACGGCGCCGCCGGGCAGACGTGCGGCGGGGGCGGTGGTGGTCGCGATGGCGTTGGCGCGGACGCCGCTGCCGCCCCATTCGCAGGCCATCGAGCGGGTGAGCATGCCGACCGCGCCGGCGGCGATGGCGCCGCCCGCGGGGCCGAGCCCGGCGGCCTGGCCGGACATGCCGGTGAGGTTCACCACCGCGCCCCAGCCCTGGGCGAGCATGATGCGGCCGGCCGCCTGGGCGGCGAGGAATTGCGGCTCCAGGTGGCGCGCCATCTGGGCGGCGCTGTCGAGGGCGGGATCGTCGATCCGGTCGGTGCCGGCGGCGTTGACGAGGCCGTCGAGGCGGCCGAAGCGCGCCATGGCGTCGTCGGGGGCGGCCACCACGTCCGCGCCGGCGGCCAGCCGTTGCGCGCAGGCCGCGCCGAGCGGCGTATCCGTGCCCGCGACCGCGTAGCAGGGCCGGCCCTCCGGCGGCGTGCGCGGCGCGGCGCCGCGGCGCTGCCCGGCCTCGTCGCTGCCGCCGAAGACCTGGCCGCC
>JBGAIK010000336.1:0-4100 GCA_044225615.1 Acetobacteraceae bacterium
CACGCCACCGCCCACCACCACCAACCCGGCCACCGCCGCGGCAATGATGAGCCCCAACTTGCTGCCGCCCTTGGCGGGCTCGGCCGCCCTGGCCGGCGTTGCCGGCGTCGCCGGCCGCGCAGGCGCTGCCGCCGCCGCCGCGCGCCGGTTGCCCGCGCCGGCGATCACCGTGCGGTCGGTATCCTCCTCGTCCGCCACCCCCTGCCCGATCCGCGCCACCGCCGCCTTCAGCGCGGTCGCGAATTCCGAGGCCGACTGGAACCGGTCCGCCGGGTTGCGCGCCATCGCCTTCAGCACGACGCGATCGAGTTCCGGCGGTGCCGAGACCGACACCTCCGAAGGCGGCTCCGGCTCGTCGTTCAGCACCGCGTGCATGATCGCCGACTGGCTGCCGCCCTCGAACGGCCGTCGCCCGGTCAGCAGATGGTAGAGCATCACGCCGGCGGCGTAGATGTCGCTGCGGGCGTCCACGTTGGCATCGCCCCGCCACTGCTCGGGCGACATGTAGGCCGGCGTGCCCAGCATGGTGCCGACCACGGTGGCGCTGCCGCCCTCGATCCGGGCAATGCCGAAATCGGCGATCTTGACCGTGCTGTCGCTGGTCAGCATCACGTTGTCGGGCTTGATGTCGCGATGCACGATGTCGCGGTCGTGGCTGAACTGCAGCCCCGCCAGCATCTGCTCCATCACCCGCAGCGCCTCGGCCGGCGGCAGCTGCTTCTGGTCCTTCAGCAGCCCCCGCAGCGTGCCGCCGCCGACGAACTCCATCACGATATAGGCGATCTCGTCGGTCTCGCCGTAGTCGTAGATCTGCACGATGTTCGGGTGGCTCATGTTGCCGGCCGCCCGCGCCTCGCGGCGGAACCGTTCGAGCTCCTCCAGCGTCTCCTCGTCGTCGGCGTTCGGCAGCTTGACCGTCTTGATCGCCACCCGCCGGCCGATCACCGGATCGCGGGCGTCATAGACCGTGCCGGCGGCACCACGGCCGATGACGCCCTTCAGCTCGTATTTGCCAAGCTTCTCAAGCGCCATCGCGTTCCCGACCGTCCCGCACCCGGGGTGCGAGCCCCTTCAACACCCTGCGCCCGCGGCGCCCGGCCCCTTATAGACCAGCCGGGCCGCGCGGCGAAACTAGGTTGTCGGCGGCAAGCTGGCGCGCGCCGCCTTCCCCGATCACCGCGAACGGCGCCCAGTAGTACGGGTGCTTCAGCGGCGCATCGATGTCGGTCCGCGCCAGGAAGGTCAGCTGCGCCTTCTGCAGCGCCGCGGCCAGCCCGCCCTGCGGCTGCTCCTTCAGCGTGTTCAGGCTCAGCGCCACCAGATAGGTCGCGAACTCGTCCTCCACCGACCAGTGCGTCACCATCAGCGACCGCGCCCCGGCATAGAAGAAGCTGCGCGCAAGGCCTGCCAGGCTCTCGCCCCCGGTCCCCCCGCCGGTGCCGCCGCCGCCGCTGTTGCAGGCCGACAGGACCACAACGTCGGCGTCGAGCTTCAGCCCCGAGATGTCGGCCGAGGTCAGCAGCGCCCCGTTCGCATCCGCCGCCCCGTTCGGCGTCGAGGTCACGATCGCCGGCTCCTCCTGGCAGGCAAGCTCGGCCGGCAGCAGCGCATGGGTCGCGAAATGCACGATCCGGTAGTCCGACAGCCGGGTCTGCTTCACCGCCGCCACCGTGAAGCTCGCCCCGGTCACCATGTCGGTGGGCGCCGCGGCGAACACCCGGCTGGTGAAGCCCAGCTCCCGCTGCGTGCCCTCCAGCGGCGGCAGCTGCGCCAGCACCTGCGCGCTCTCCCGGCAGCGCGCGCCGGGATAGGTCCTGGTCGCCTGGGCCAGCGTGATCTGGCGGAAGTTGCCGAAGCCGAGCCACGGGTGCGGGGCCTTCGACGCCATGGCCTGCCGCAGCTTCACGAAATTCGCCGCCGCCGGCACATGGGAGATGATGAACTTCTTCACCAGGAACGGCGCATTGCCGAGGTCGGCGGTGTTGGCCGGCCCGGTCAGCAGCACCTCGAACGGCACCGACAGCAGCGGCCCGGTCGGCGCCACCGTCAGCAGCTTCGCGCCCTCGATCGCCTGCGCCACGCCGCCGAGCGTGCGGTCGTACAGCTCCTTCGCCGCCGCCACGTCGTATTGCGGCACCCGGTTGTCGTCGCCCGGCTCGATGCTCTTGCGCAGCCGCTTCACCAGCGCCGCCATCTCGTCCTGGCCGCCCTTCACCGGCGCCACGGCGATCCTGTGATCGCGCAGCACGAAGGCCCAGCCGCTCGACTTCGCCAGCGTGATCGAGACGAAGGCCTCGCTCGGCCGGAGCGCGGCGAACACGTCGTCGGGCTTCACCGGCTGCTGGATCAGCTGCTGATAGTTGGGGGCCGCCGCCTGCACCACGCCGTCGGCATCGGCCAGTGCCGCGCGCGCGTCCGGGATCGCCTTCTCCAGCTCGGCCAGCCGCGCCTTGCCGGCGTTGTCCTGCGGATTCTGCCCGATCCCGTCGCGCTCGCGCAGCAGGTTGGACAGGTTCAGCTCCGCATCCTGCTGCTTGCGGATCGCCTCGCTCACCTTGGGGTCCGACCCGCCGGCCGCGAGCCGCACCGCGGTGCGCCGGATCTCCTGGTCGGTGATGCTGCCGCGGGTCAGCTGGGCGGCCGAGAACATCTCCGCCAGCATCGCCTGGCCGCCAGCCTGCCCCGCCTTCGCCGCCTGGGCGGCATAGATGCCCAGGCAGGGCTGCATCCGCTCGAAATCCACGCCGTCCTTGGTGTCCTGCAGCAGCGACGCCGCCGCCCGGCACGCCGTCAGCGCCGCCTCGCCGCGGCCGTACTTGTCCAGCAGCGCCGCCTGGGCAAGCTGCGTCTCCGCGATCGGCCGCGTCCGCGGCTGCGCCAGCGCGAAGGCGCGCACCGACTCCGCCAGGTTCTCGATCGCCTGGTCGCCCTCATCCTCCGCCGCGGCGTTGATGCCCACCGTGCGGTACAGCCGCGCCGCGTAGATCGGCGCGGTCAGCGCGTTGGCCTGGGCAAACTGCTCGGCCGACTTGCCGGCCGCCGTCGCCCCCTCGTTGTCGCCGGCCAGCCGCAGCGCCACGGCGCGGTCGCGGCGGGCTTCCAATATGCCCAGCAGCGCCTCCTTCTCGGCCAGCGTCGCATAGGGCTGCGAGCTTGCCAGCGCATCGCCCACCGACAGCCCGCCAGCGCTCACGCCCGACAGGTTGTAGCGCCGCGCGGTCGCCACCGGCACCTCGCGCGCATCCGGCACCTGCACCCGGAACGCCGCCTCCGACTGCTGGAACAGCCCCGCCGCCGCCTGCGGCTCGCCGCGGTTGATCGCGTGCAGGCCGAGATACAGCAGCAGCCGGGCCCGCCCGTTGCGGTCCATCTGTGCCGCTCCGGGCGCCAGCAGCAGCTGCTCCGATCGGGTGAACAGCCCCTGCGCCTCGTCGAAGCGCCCCTGCACCGAAAGCTGCAGCGCCAGCGACATCATCGGCGCCGCCGCCGCCGCGCTGTCCTTGCCCTGCGCCTTCTCCTGCAACTGCAGTGCGGCACGATACGCCTTCTCCGCCTGCTCCGGCCGCCCGGCGAGGTTGGCGCGCAGCCCGGCCTGCATCAGCTTCTCGTAGTCGGCGATGTCGCCCGCACTGAAGCTGCGCGCGGCCAGGTAGCTTGCCATGTCGGCCGAGATCGGCGCATTGCCCGCGCTTGCCGCGGCACTGCCGCCGCCGGTGAGCTGGGCGATCGCACGCTGGATCACCGGGAAGCTCGCCGGCGTGCCGTCGGCAAGCCAGGCCTGCCCGCCCGCATTGGTTGCCAGCGCCACCTGCGCCCAGCCGCCGGCACGCCGGCTGCATTGCAGCACCAGCGAGCCGCCGTCGGGCCGCGGCTCGCCGCAGGCGAAGCGGCTTTCCAGCTCCGACCGCCACGGGCTGTTGGTGGCAAGCTGCATCAGGCTGCCGCCGCCGCCGGGCCGCACCCGCGCGCTCGGCTGCTGCCAGGCGCCGCAATAGATGTCCGCCCCGCCGCCGCTGCGGGTGACCATGGTGCAGGCCTCGCCGGTCGCGTTGTTGCCGATCGGCGTGCCGGTCCCGCCGCTCTGCGACGACTTGTAGTAG
>JBGAIK010000014.1:0-37483 GCA_044225615.1 Acetobacteraceae bacterium
ACCAGTCAGAACCAGGCTCATACCAAAACCCAATACCAACCAACCCCCAACCGCCACAGCCCACACTCGCGCGCAAACCACAGCCAAAGGACGCCGCCAACGTATCCCTTCCATTCCATCATGCTATTGTCAAAGAACAAAATGCCGCCGGGGGAACCGTGGGGCGCCCCCGTCGTCGGTGGCGGCTTTTAGGCCCCGCCCCCCGGCCTGTCAAACGAAGAATCGCGGCCCTGCCCGGAGCGCCATGGCGACAAAGTCGTCAGTCAAACACTGCACTTTTCCGAACCGGCGAGCCGCCGGGCCGGGCACTGTTCCGGCCGGCGCATGAACAGCGAAGCCATGCGTCATTTGCATGACACTGGCGGACCCGCCCATGCTGCCTTGCCGGGAGCCGCGGAATACCGCCAGAATTCCGCATGAGCCCGATCATCCGCGACAGCGCCGACGCCGACATCCCCGCCCTCGCCGCCATCTACCAGGACGCCGTGCGCACCGGCACCGCGAGCTTCGAGCTCGACCCGCCCAGCACCGAGGAATTCGCTCGGCGCCGCGCCGCGGTCCTCGCCGGCGGATTCCCATACCTCACCGCGGAACTGGACGGCCGCCCCGTCGGCTACACCTATGCCGGCACCTACCGCCCGCGCCCGGGCTACCGCTACACCGCGGAAAACTCGGTCTATGTCGATCCCGCCCTGCGCGGCCGCGGCATCGGCCGCGCCCTGCTCCCCGTCCTGATCGACCGCTGCGAGGCCATGGGCCTGCGCATCATCGTCGCCGTCATCGGTGACACGCAGAACCACGCCTCGATCGCTCTCCACGCTGCCTGCGGCTTCACCCATGCCGGCACCTTGCCGGGCGTCGGCTGGAAGTTCGGCCGCTGGCTCGATTCGGTCATGATGGTCCGCCCCCTCGGCCCCGGCATGACCGCCCCGCCCGGACGATAGTTCGCCCGACGACGAAGCATCGCTCCCCGCGCCGCCGGCACAAGCCTTCATCCCAACGATGGAGGCCCCCCATGCGCGTCGTCTGCTGCATCCGCTACGTGCTCGACCCCTACCAGCGCGACGCCTTCGAGGCCTACGCGCGCGCCTGGCTGGCCATCATCCCGGCCTGCGGCGGCGAGCTGCTCGGCTACTTCATGCCACACGAAGGCACCGACAACATCGCCCTCGCCATGATTGCCTTCGACAGCCTGGCCGCGTACGAGGCCTACCGCGCACGCCTCCGCGCCGACCCGGCCGGGATGGCCAATTTCCGGTTTGCCCAGGCCGAGCGGTTCATCCTCAGCGAGGAGCGGACTTTCCTGCGGCAGGTCGAAGCGAACCAGGCAAGCGCCTCCGGCGGCCAGGGGCGCTGGCGCCCCTGGCCGCCGAGGCCTCTTCCTTACGCCGCCTCCGCCATCCGCCCGTTGATCGTCAGCCCGTCTCGCCGACGCCCATGGGATGGTCTCCCCATCCTGCACCGCGCCTTCCAGGATCAATCCGGCCAGCGGATTCTGCAGGCTGCGCTGGATCACCCGCTTCAGCGGCCGCGCGCCGTACACCGGGTCGTAGCCCTCGTTGGCGAGCCAGTCGAGCGCCGTGCGGTCCAGCTCCAGCGTCATCTTGCGGTCGGCCAGCAGCGCCCGCAGGCGGGCGAGCTGGATGTCCACGATCGATGCCATGTCGGCGCGCTGCAGCCGGCGGAACAGCACCGTCTCATCGAGGCGGTTCAGGAATTCGGGTCGGAAGTGCCCGAGCACGACTTCCATCACGCCCTTGTACGCCATCGACAGGTCGGCCCCGTCCGGCTGCGCGGCCAGGATCTCGCTGCCGAGATTGCTGGTCAGCACGATGATGGTGTTGCGGAAATCGACCGTCCGGCCCTGGCCGTCGGTCAGGCGCCCGTCGTCGAGCACCTGCAGCAGCACGTTGAAGACGTCCTCGTGCGCCTTCTCCACCTCGTCGAACAGCACCACCTGGTAGGGCCGGCGCCGCACCGCCTCGGTCAGCACGCCGCCCTCGTCGTAGCCGACATAGCCGGGGGGCGCGCCGATCAGGCGGGACACGGCGTGCTTCTCCATGAACTCGCTCATGTCGATGCGCACCATCGCGCGGTCGTCGTCGAACAGGAACGCGGCCAGCGCCTTGGTCAGCTCGGTCTTGCCAACGCCGGTGGGGCCCAGGAACAGGAAGCTGCCGATCGGCCGGCTCGGGTCCTGCAACCCGGCCCGCGCGCGGCGGACGGCGTTGGACACGGCCTTCAGCGCGTCCTCCTGGCCCACCACCCGCTTGCGCAGCTCGTCCTCCATGCGCAGCAGCTTGGCCCGCTCGCCTTCCAGCATCTTGTCCACCGGCACGCCCGTCCAGCGCGAGACGACGGCGGCGATCTGCTGCTCGTCCACCGCCTCGTTCACCAGCCGGCCGCCATCCTGCGCCTCGGCCAGGCGCTTCTCCAGGTCGGGAATCACGCCGTAGCGCAGTTCGCCGGCGCGGGCATAGTTGCCGTCGCGCTGCGCGATCTCGGCTTCGTTGCGGGCCTGCTCCAGCTGCTCCTTCACCTTCTGCCGGTCGCCCAGCCTGGCCTTCTCGGCCTGCCAGGTCGCCGTCATGGCGTTGGATTTCTCCTCGGCCTCGGCCAGCTCCTTCTCCAGCCGCACCAGCCGGTCGCGGGAGGCGGTGTCCTGCTCCTTCTTCAGCGCCTCGCGCTCGATCTTGAGCTGCATGACGCGGCGGTCGACCTCGTCAAGCTCCTCGGGCTTGCTGTCCACCTGCATGCGCAGCCGGCTGCTGGCCTCGTCCATCAGGTCGATCGCCTTGTCGGGCAGGAAGCGGTCGGTGATGTAACGGTTGGACAGCGTGGCGGCGGCGACCAGTGCCCCGTCGGTGATGCGCACCCCGTGGTGCAGCTCGTACTTCTCCTTGATGCCGCGCAGGATGGAGATGGTGTCTTCCACGCTGGGCTCGCCGACGAACACCGGCTGGAAGCGCCGGGCGAGCGCCGCATCCTTCTCCACATGCTTGCGGTATTCGTCGAGCGTGGTGGCGCCGACGCAGTGCAGCGCGCCGCGGGCCAGCTCCGGCTTGATCAGGTTGGCGGCGTCCATCGCGCCGTCGGCCTTGCCCGCGCCCATCAGCGTGTGCATCTCGTCGATGAACAGGACGATCTCGCCCTCGGCGGCCTCGATCTCCTTCAGCACCGCCTTCAGCCGCTCCTCGAACTCGCCGCGGAACTTGCTGCCGGCCACCATCGCGCCGAGGTCGAGCGCCATCAGCCGCTTGTTCTTCAGCGCCTCCGGCACGTCACCCTTGACGATGCGCAGGGCCAGGCCCTCGACGATGGCGGTCTTGCCCACGCCGGGCTCGCCGATCAGCACCGGGTTGTTCTTGGTGCGCCGCGCGAGCACCTGGATGGTGCGGCGGATCTCCTCGTCGCGGCCAATCACCGGATCCAGCTTGCCGTCGCGCGCGAGCTGCGTCACGTCGCGGGCATATTTCTTCAGCGCGTCGAAGGTGGCTTCGGCGTTGGAACTCGTCACCTTGCGGCCCTTGCGGATTTCCGCCACCGCCTTGTCGAGCGCCTGCGGCGTGGCCCCGGCGTTGCGCAGCGCGCGCGCCGCACCGCTGTCGCCGTTGGCAAGCGCCACCAGCACGCGGTCCTGCGCGACATATTCGTCGCCGGCCTTCTGCGCGGCCTGCTGGGCGGCATCCAGCGCGCGCACCAGCCCCGGCGTGATCTGCGGCTGCCCGGCGCCGCCGCCCTGGACCTTCGGCAGCCGGCCCAGCTCGGCCTCCACCGCCGTGCGCGCCGCCTTGTCGTCGCCGCCGGCAGCCCGGATCAGGCCGGCCGCAGCACCCTCCTCGTCGTCCAGCAGCGCCTTCAGCAGGTGCTCGGGCGTGAGCTGCTGGTGGAATTCGCGGATGGCAATGGTCTGCGCGGCCTGAATGAACCCGCGCGCGCGTTCGGTGAATTTCTCGATGTCCATAATGTGCTGTCCCTGTTGCGGCGACAGGCAGATCCCCGCCCCTGCGATAGGCGACGGAAACCCTACCCTCGGCCTTCGACATGGTGAATGATCCAGGTCAACTCAAGGGGAGCAACGATGCGAGTCGACCGGCTGTATCGCTATCCGGTGAAGGGCCTCACCGCCGAGGCGCTGGAAGCGGCAACCGTGGAGCCCGGCGGCGCCATCCCCTGGGACCGCGCCTTCGCCCTCGCCCAGGGAGACAGCCTGTTCGACCCCGCAGCCCCGGCCTGGCGGCCCAAGACCGAGTTCATGTGCCTGCGCGCCAATGCCGGCATCGCCCGGCTGCGCGCCAGCTTCGATGCCCGCCACGGCCGCCTGACCCTGCTCGCCCCCGATGGTGCAACGATCGAGCAGAACGTGCTGACCGAGCCGGGCCGCGCCCGCATCGCGGCCTGGCTCGCCGGCTTCCTCGGCGGCGAGGCCCGCGGCACGCCCGCCTTCCATCATGTCCCCGGCCATGTGTTCAACGACCAGCGAACCCCGGTGATCAGCCTGATCAACGAGGCGAGCCGGGCCGCGCTTGAAGCCCGGGCCGGCGCCCGCCGCCACCGCCGGCGCTTCCGCGCCAATATCTGGTTCACCGGCGCCCCGGCCTGGAGCGAGTTCGACTGGGTGGGCCGCGAGCTTCTCATCGGCAGCGCCCGCCTGCGCGTGACCAAACGCACGGTGCGCTGCGCGGCGACCGAGGTGAACCCGGAGACGGCCACGCGCGACGCCGACCCGATCGCGGAGCTGAAGGCCGCCTACGGGCATGCCGACCTGGGCGTGCATGCCGAGGTGATCGAGGGGGGGACAATCGCGATGGGGGATGCCATCGAGCTATTGCCGGAGTGAGAAAGAATGTTCTTTTTTGAAAAAAAGAACCAAAAAACTTTTGTCCGTTTGGCACGGAGCCAATCGGCCAGCCCCACGGAGAACAACGGATAAAAGTCCTTTTGCTTCTTTTTCTTCAGAAAAAGAAGACCTTCCTTACTGGGACACTGTCATGCTGACCCTCTTCTTCGCCCCCGGCTCCAGCTCCATGGCCCCGCATATCGCGCTGCACGAGGTCGGCGCCGCCTTCGAGGCGCGCCCGATGTCCTTCCACCGCCGCGAGATGCGCGAGCCGTGGTTCCTCGCGCTGAACCCGGAGGGCAAGGTGCCGGTGCTGCTGGTCGATGGCCGCCCGCTGACCGAGGGTGCCGCCATCCTGTTCTACCTGGCGCGCACGCACCCGCAGGCCGGCCTGCTGCCGGCCGGTCCCGAGGCGGAGGCGCAGGCAATCTCCTGGATGAGCTTCATCGCCAGCACGCTGCATCCGTCACGCCAGCGCGGCCGGGAGGCCGCCTTCGCCGCCTACGGCCTGGCCGAGCAGCGCCTCGGCGCGCGCACGCATGCGCTCGGTGCCTGCTCGATCGTCGACATCCATCTGTTCCGGCTGTTCTGGCGGATGGCGAATTCACTCAGGCCCGAGCGGGCGCAGTTCCCATCGCTCTACGGGCACTACGACCGGATGATGGCGCGCCCCGCGGTCATCCGCACGATCGCCGACGAGTCCGCCGTCGGCTACGAATTGCCGGCCTGACTTACCCCCGGCGCGCCGCCTCGATCGCGGCCACGTCGATCTTGCGCATGTCCATCATCGCGTCGAAGGCGCGTTCGGCCTCGGCACCGCCGGCCGCCATCGCCTCGGTCAGCACGCGCGGCGTGATCTGCCAGGACAGGCCCCAGCGGTCCTTGCACCAGCCGCAGGCGCTCTCCTGGCCGCCATTGCCGACGATGGCGTTCCAGTAGCGGTCGGTCTCCGCCTGGTCGTCGGTGGCGATCTGGAACGAGAAGGCCTCGCTCTGGCTGAACACCGGCCCGCCGTTGAGGCCCAGGCAAGCGACGCCGAACACGGTGAACTCCACCGTCAGCACGTCGCCCGCCTTGCCCGACGGGTAGTCGCTCGGCGCCCGATGCACGGCGGTCACCGCGCTGTCGGGGAAGGTGGCGGCATAGAAGCGCGCTGCGGCCTCGGCGTCCTTGTCGAACCAGAGGCAGATGGTGTTCTTGGGCATGTCTCTTCCTCCAAGGCCGGGCGCCGGCCTCGCGCCGCCCTGTTGCTATTCCGCCGCCGCCGCAACGGGCGCGGCCCGGCGCCGCGGTTGCAGGGCGAGGTAGATGACCGGCGTGGTATACAGCGTCAGCAGCTGCGACACGACCAGCCCGCCGATGATGGAAATGCCCAGCGGCCGGCGCAGTTCCGCCCCCGTCCCCCAGGCCAGCGCCAGCGGCAGCGCCCCCAGGAGCGCCGCCAGCGTGGTCATGATGATCGGGCGGAAGCGTTCCAGGCAGGCGGCATGGATCGCCTCGCGCGGCGACCGGCCGTGCTCGCGTTCCTCCTCCAGCGCGAAATCCACCATCATGATGGCGTTCTTCTTCACGATCCCCATCAGCAGCAGAATGCCGATGATGGCCATGATCGACAGGTCGAGCCGCCAGATCTGCAGCGCCAGCAGCGCCCCCAGCCCCGCCGAGGGCAGCGTCGAGATGATGGTGACCGGCTGGCGCAGGCTTTCGTACAGCACGCCCAGCACGATGTAGATCGCGAGCAACGCGGCACCGATCAGCAGCGGCTGGCTGGACAGGCTGTCGGCCAGGAAGCGGGCATTGCCGCCGAAGCTGGTGCGGATCGTGTCGGGCATCCGCAGCTCCTCGGCGGCGCGCGTCACCAGGTTCAGCGCGTCGCCCATCGCCACGCCCTCGGCCACGTTGAAGGTGACGGTGGCGGCCGGATACTGGCCCTGGTGGCGCACCGCCAGCGGCGCGGTGCCGCGCTCGGTGGTCACCACGCTGCGGATCGGCACCTGCACGCCGCCGGCGGCGCCCACGAACAGGCGCGAGATCATCGCCGGATCGGTCTGCAACGCCGGATCGGCCTCCAGCACCACGCGGTACTGGTTGCGCTGGGTGTAGATGATGGAGACCTGGCGCTGGGCGAAGGCGTTGTTGAGCGCGTTGTCGATGCCCGCGACCGACACGCCGAGGCGGGAGGCGGCGGTGCGGTCGATCACCACGTTCTCCTGCGGCGCGGCCCGGTCCTGGTCGCTGTTCACGTCGGCCAGCTCGGGAATCTCGCGCAGCCGGTCCACCAGCTTCTGCGTCCATTCGCGCAGCTCGCCGAGGTCCGGGCTCACCAGCACGAACTGGGTGGACCCGCCGCTGCGCCCGCCGCCGCGCAGCTCCTGCACCGAAAAGAGGAAGGTCTGCAGCCCGCCAATGCGCGCCAGCTGCGGGCGCAGCCGGGCAATCACGCCTTCCGAGCTGATGCCCCTCTCGGCCAGCGGCTTCAGCGTGACGGTCAGCTGCCCGCGGTTCAGCGACGACCAGCCGGTGGTGACGCCGACGACCGACCCCACGCCCGCCACCGCGGGGTCCCTGCGGATGATCTCCACCGCCTGGCGCTGCTTCTCGCGCATGGCGGCGAACGAGATCGAGGGATCGGCCTGCGTGCCGCCGCCGAGCAGCCCGGTGTCCTGGGTCGGCAGGAAGCCCTTGGGCGTCACGGTATAGAGCCACACCGTCACGCCCAGCGTGGCGAAGGTGGCCAGCAGCATCAGCGCATTGTGCCGCAGCGCCACCGCCAGCGTGGCGGCGTAGCCGCGCCGCAGGGCGGCGAAGCCGCGCTCGGTCCAGCGGTCCATCCAGCCCAGCAGGCCGCGCGGCGGCGGCGGGCTGGCCTTCATCAGCCGGGCGCAGATCATCGGCGTCAGGGTCAGCGACACCGCGGCCGAGACCACGATCGCGAGCGTCAGCGTGACCGCGAACTCGTGGAACATACGGCCCATCACGCCGCCCATGAAGGTGACGGGGATGAACACCGCCACCAGCGACAGGCTGATGGAGATCACGGTGAAGCCGATCTGCTTCGAGCCTTCCAGCGCCGCCTGCATCGGCGTGCGGCCCTTGTCCAGGTGGCGGACGACGTTCTCGATCATCACGATCGCGTCGTCGACCACGAAGCCGACCGAGATGGTGAGCGCCATCAGCGTGAAGTTGTTGAGCGAGAAGCCGCAGCACCACATCGCGGCCAGCGTGCCGGCGATCGAGAGCGGCACGGTGACCGCGGCGGCGAAGGTCGGCACCGCCCTGCGCATGAACAGCAGCACCACCAGCAGCACCAGGGCGACCGAGATCAGCATGGTGATCTGCACGTCGTCGATGCTGGCACGGATGGTGAGGGTGCGGTCCGACAGGATGGTCAGGTCGATGTCCGGCGGCATCCAGCTCTGCAGCAGCGGCAACACGGCGCGGACACTGTCCACCGTCTCGATCACATTGGCGCCGGCTGACTTGGTCACCGTCAGCAGGATCGCCGGCTTGTCGCCGAAGGCGGCGGCGAGGCGGGCATTGGCCACGCCGTCCACCACGGTCGCCACGTTGGCCAGCCGCACGATGGCGCCGTTGGCCGCCTTGATCACCAGCGGCCGGTAGTCGGCCGCGGTTGTGAGCTGGCCGTTCAGCGCGATCGTCTCCGCCCGGTCCGGCCCCTGGAACCCGCCGGTCGGCCCGATCACGTTGCTCCTGCGGATGGCGGTGTAGACGTCCTGCGCCGACAGCCCGGCCCGCGCGAGCGCCGCGGGGTCGAGCCGCACGCGGACTGCCGGCTTCTCGGCCCCGTTCACCGTCACCTGCGCCACCCCGTCCACCTGCGCCAGCCGCTGGGCCAGGATGCTGTCGGCGGCGTCGTAGAGCTGCGCCATCGACAGCGTGTCGGTGGTCAGCGCGATCGTCATGATCGGCGCCTCGGCCGGGTTGAACTTGCGGAAATACGGCCGCACCGGCAGGTCGCCGGGCAGGTCGGCGATGGCGGCGTTGATCGCCGCCTGCACGTCGTGCGCCGCGCCCTCGATGTTCCGGTTGAGGTTGAACTGCACCACGATCGAAGTGGCGCCGACCGAGGAGGTGGAGGTGATCTCGGAAACCCCCGCGATCTCCCCCAGCCGCCGCTCCAGGGGCGCGGCCAGCGAGTTGGCGACCGTCTCCGGGTCGGCGCCGGGGCGGCTGGCGAAGACCACGATGGTGGGAATGTCGACCGACGGCAGGGCTGCCATCGGCAGGAAGCGGTAGGCCACGGCGCCCGCGATCAGCAGGCCGAGCGAGAGCAGCACGGTCGCCACCGGGCGGCGGATGAAGGTGGCGGAGACGTTCATGGGCAGCGCTCACGCCGCTGCACCACCCTCCCCCCGGCCCCCTCCCGGAAACCCGGGAGGGGGAGAAGCGTCGCCCTGCTCCCCCTCCCGGGTTTCCGGGAGGGGTAGGAGAGGGCCGGGCCGACGCACAATCCCATCCCCATCATTCCGCCGGCGCCGCCGCGGCCCCGAACCAGCGCAGCCGCAGCCGCTCGAAGGCCAGGTAGATCGCGGGCGTGGTGTAGAGCGTGAGCAGCTGGCTCAGCAGCAGCCCGCCCACGATCGTGACCCCAAGCGGGAAGCGCAGCTCCGAGCCGGTGCCGCTTTCCAGCACCAGCGGCAGCGCGCCCAGCAGGGCGGCCATCGTCGTCATCATGATCGGCCGGAAGCGCAGCAGGCAGGCCTCGCGGATCGACTGCTCGGGCGACAGGCCGCGCTCGCGCTCGGCCTCGATCGCGAAATCGATCATCATGATCGCGTTCTTTTTCACGATGCCCATCAGCAGCACGATGCCGACCAGCGCCACGATCGACAAATCCTCGCCCACCGCCATCAGCGCCAGCAGCGCGCCGATGCCGGCCGAGGGCAGGGTGGACAGGATCGTCACCGGGTGGATCGCGCTCTCGTACAGCACGCCCAGCACGATGTAGATCACCACCAGCGCGGCCAGGATCAGCCAGGGCTCGCTGGCCAGGGAGCGCTCGAACTCCGCCGCGTCGCCGGAATAGCTGCCGCTGATCGTCGCCGGCAGGCCGATTTCCTGCTCCGCCGCGGCGATCGCATTCACCGCGTCGCCGAGCGCGGCGTGGCGCGCCAGGTTGAAGCTGATGGTCACGCTGGGGAACTGCGATTCATGCGTCACCACCAGCGGCGCGGTGGTCCGTTCCAGCGTCGCGATGGCGGACAGCGGCACCTGCACCCCGCCGGTGCCCGGCACCCGCAGCAGCAGCAGCGCATTCGGGTCCGCCACCCAGCCCGCCTCGGCCTCCAGCACCACCCGGTACTGGTTCGACTGCGAGAAGATGGTGGAGATCTGGCGCTGGCCGAAACTGTCGTAGAGCACGTCCTGCACCGACTGCATCGACACGCCGAGGCGCATCGCCGCGTCGCGGTCCACGCGCACGAAGCTGCGGAAGCCGCTGTCCTGCTGGTCGCTGGTCACGTCCGCCAGCTGCGGCACCTGGCGCAGCCGGGCGATCAGCTTCGGGGCCCAGCTCTGCAATTCGACGATGTCGGTGTCCACCAGCGTGTACTGGTACTGCGTCCGCGCGATGCGGGTGCCGATCTGGATGTCCTGCACCGGCTGCATGAACACCGACATGCCGGCGATGCCGGCGACGTCGGCGGTCAGCCGACGCGCGATCTCGGCGGCACTGTCGGCGCGCTCGCGGCGCGGCTTCAGCGTGATGGTCAGGCGGCCGGTGTTGGGGGTCGGGTTGATCTGGCCGACGCCGACGAAGGACACCACGCCGGCCACCGCCGGATCCTGTCGGATGATTTCGGCCGCCTGCGCCTGCATCGCCGCCATGCGGGGAATGGAGGCGGACTGCTCGGCCTCGGTCACGGCCACGATCACGCCGGTGTCCTGGATCGGCAGGAACCCCTTGGGCACCACCAGGTAGAGCGCCACTGTGCCGGCCAGCGTGGCCAGCGCGGTAACCAGCATGAAGCCCTGCCGGCGCATCGACCAGTCGAGCGAGACCCGGTAGACGCGCAGCATCCACTGGAAGCCGGCTTCCGCCGCGCGCCCGACCCGGCCGGGCGTGTCGGTGCCGTGGCGCAGCAGCCGCCCGCACATCATCGGCGTGAGCGTCAGCGACACCACGGCGGAGACCACCACCGAGACCGACAGCACGATGGCGAACTCGCTGAACAGCCGGCCCACCACCCCGGTCATGAACAGCAGCGGGATGAACACCGCGATCAGCGACACGGTGAGCGAGACGATGGTGAAGCCGATCTGCGCCGCCCCCTTGTAGGCGGCGGCGAGCGGGCTCTCCCCTTCCTCGATGTAGCGCATGACGTTCTCGATCATGACGATCGCGTCGTCCACCACGAAGCCGGTCGCCACCGTGAGCGCCATCAGCGAGAGGTTGTCGAGCCCGTGGCCCGACAGCGCCATCACCCCGAACGTGCCGATCAGGGACAGCGGCAGTGCCACCGCCGGGATCACGGTCGCGCGCCAGGAATGCAGTGAGGTAGATCACCGCCACCACCAGCACCACCGAGAGCAGCAGCGCGGTCGGCACGTCGGCCACCGAGGCGCGGATGGTCTCGGTGCGGTCGGCCACGATCACCATCTCCACCGCCGCCGGCAGGTGCCGCGCGCAGCTTGGGCAGCGCGCGCGCAGCCGGTCCACCGCGGCCACGATGTTGGCGCCGGGCTGGCGCTGCACGTCCAGCACCACGGCCGGCCGGCCCTGGTAGGTGGCGATGGCGCGGGTGTTCTCCAGCCCGCCCGCCACGCTGCCCACGTCGGACAGCCTCACCGGCGCCTGGTTGCGCCAGGCGATCACCAGCGTGCGGTACTGCTCGGGGCTGGTGATCTGGTCGTTCGCGCCCAGCGCGGCCGCCTGCCGCGGCCCGTCGAACCCGCCCTTGGCGCCGTTCACGTTGGCCGCCGCGATCGCAGTCCGCACGTCCTCCATCGACAGTCCGTAGGCGGCGAGCCGGGCCGGGTCCACCTGCACCCGTACCGCCGGGCGCATCCGCCCCTGCACCGAGACGCGCCCCACCCCCTCGATCTCGGACAGCTTGGGCTGCAGCAGCGTGTCGGCCGCGTCGGACACCCGGTCGAGCGTGATGTTGTCGCTCATCAGCGCCAGCGTCAGGATCGGGGCGTCGGCCGGGTTCACCTTCGAATAGACCGGCGGATAGGGCAGCGTGCTGGGCAGCGTGCCGGCGGAGGCGTTGATCGCCGCCTGCACGTCCTGCGCCGCGCTCTCGATGCTGCGGTTGAGCGAGAATTGCAGCGTGATCTGGCTGGTGCCCTCCGAGCTGGTGGAGGTCATCGAGGACAGGCCCTGGATCTGCCCGAACTGCCGCTCCAGCGAGGCGGTGATCAGGCTGGCCACCGTGTCCGGATTGGCGCCGGGCAGCTGGGTGGTCACCTGGATGGTTGGGAAATCCACCTGCGGCAGGGCCGCGACCGGCAGGCTGCGATAGCCGAGCACGCCGGCCAGCAGCACGGCGATGGCGAGCAGCGTGGTCGCGATCGGCCGCGCGATGAACGGGGCCGAAATGTTCATCCCGGCGCCCCCGGCCGCCGCGGCCGGACCTGCCGCGCCACCGGCGCGGCCGGGCTGGCGGGCGGCGTCCGGCGTGGCGCCGGGCGGCGGCAGCACGTTCACCCGCGAGCCGTCGGACAACCGCGCCGCGCCGTCGACCACGACCACCTCGCCCGGTTTCAGCCCGTCCCCGATCACCGAGGCCATCAGCGTCTCGTTGGCCACCGTCACCGGCCGGCGCGACACCGTGCGCCGGTCCTCCGACAGCGCGAAGACGTAGGTGCCGCGCGGACCGCGCTGCACCGCCACCGGCGGCACCACCACGGCGTTGTGCCTGGTCTCCACCCGCAGCCGCACGGTGACGAAGGCCCCCGGCCACAGCGCCGTGCGCTGGTTGGGGAACATCGCCTTCAGCTTGATGGTGCCCGTGGCGGGGTCCACCTGGTTGTCGATCACGGTGAGCACCCCGCGATCGAGCGGCGCCCGTTCGGCTGCCGCCGGCGTGCCCGATTGCGGCAGGGCGATCACCTCCGGCCCGCGCTCGCCCGCCGCCGCCATCGCCGCCGAGACCGCGGCGAGATTCTGCTGCGGCAGCGTGAACAGCACCGCGATCGGCTTCAGCGTGGTGATCACCACCAGCCCCGCCGCATCCGAGGCGTGCACCACGTTGCCGGCATCCACCTGGCGGATGCCCACCCGCCCGGCCACCGGCGCGCGCACGGTGGTGTAGTCGAGCTGGGTCTGCGCGCTGTCGATCTGCGCCTGGTCCTGCGCCACCTGCGCCTCCAGCTGCGCCACCAGCGCCTTCTGCGTGTCCGCCTGCTGGGCCGAAGTGTACGCGGTGGCGGCAAGCTTGGCGTAGCGCGCGAGGTCGATCCGGGCATTGGCGAGATTGGCCTCGTCCTGCCGCTTCCTGGCCACCGCCTGGTCCAGCGCCGCCTGGAAGGACCGCGGGTCGATCCGGGCCAGCACGTCGCCGGCCTCCACATCCTGGCCTTCCTTGAACAGCACCTCGATCAGCTTGCCGTCCACCTGCGGCTTGACGGTGACCATCGCCGAGGCCTGCACGGTGCCCAGCCCGTCGAGATAGATCGGCACGTCGCGCGTCTCGGCCGCGGCCACCACCACCGGGATGCCGTCCGGCCCCGCGCCGCCGCGCCGGCCGCCGCCCGCGATCTCAACCGGCGGGCGCAGATAGACCAGCCAGTACAGCCCGCCGCCGATGGCCAGCACGACGAGGATCAGGAAAAGCGCACGGCGCATGTCAGCTCTGGTCCATTCGAGCGTGCTCGCTTGAGGCCGAAGGCCGGAAAGCGTGACTCACGCGATCAAACAACAACACGCTCATAGAACGCCCTGAAAAAGGCGCACCGATGGCGCCTCCACGTCCTCCCGCGACCAGCCGCCGCCGACCGCCTTGTAGAGCGCCAGCAGCGCCTGGAAGCGCGACAGCCGCACCTGGGCGAGCTGGTCCAGGTCGTTGAACAGCGTGGTCTGCGCCTGCAACGCCTGCACCAGGTCCGACGTGCCGGCCCGCACCTGCTCGCGTGCGATATTGGCCGCCTGCTGCGCCACCGCAACCGCCTCCCGTGCCAGCCGCTCCTGCTCGGTCGCGTAGCGATAGCCGGTGGCCGCATCCTCCACGTCGGTGAAGGCCTGCACCACCGTCTTGCGATAGGCCGCCAGCAGTTCCTCGTGCCGCGCCCTCTGGTAGTCGAGCTGGGCGGTCAGGCTGCCGTTGTTGAAGATCGGCTGCGTCGCCGACAGCGCCGCGTTGGCGAAGAAGCTGCCCGGGCCGAACAATGTCGCCAGCGCCAGGCTCTGCCAGCCGGCCGCGCCGGTCAGCGACAGGCTCGGAAAGAAGGCCGCCCGCGCCGCCCTGATCTCGGCGCCGGCCGCGACCAGCTGCGCCTCCGCCGTCGCGATATCGGGCCGCCGCGCCAGCAGCGCCGAGGGCAGGCCGGGCGAAATCTCCGGCAGGCTGAGCCGCGTCAGCGTGCCCGGCCGCACCGTGATCTCCGACGGCGGACGCCCCACCAGCACGCCCAGCGCGTTCACCGCCTGCTCCAGCTGGCTGCGCAGCGCCGGGATCTGCGCCCGCACGTTGGCCGCCAGCGCCGTCTGCTGTGCCACATCCAGCGCCGAGACGGTGCCCGCCTCCTGCCGCGCCCGCACCGCGCGCAGCACCTCTTCCGCGTCGGCCAGGTTGCGGCGGGCGATGTCCACCCGGTCCTGCAGGGCCAGCGCCTGGAACCACGTGCCCGCGACCGCGGTCACCACCGTCAGCGCCACCGCCTGCTGGTCGAACCGGCTGGCCAAGGCGGTAGCCTGCGCCGCATCCCGCCCCTCGCGCAGCCGGCCCCAGATGTCGAGCTCCCAGCTCGCCTGCGGTGCTGCCTGGAAGCTGCGCGATTCGGAGGTGCGGCCCGTGGTGCGGCGCGCCCGGCTCCATTGCGCATCCCCGCCCAGCGACAGGCTCGGCAGCAGCCCGGCCCCGGCCACCACGAGCTGCGCATCCGCCTGCTTCACCCGCGCCGCCGCGGCCTGGATGTCGAAATTCCCCACCCCGGCCGCCGCGATCAGCGCATCGAGCTCCGGCGAGCCGAATCCGCGCCACCATTGCGCCGTCGGCCACACCGCCGCACCCGAGATCGCACGATAGGCCGCCGGGATCTCCGCCGTGGTCGGCGGCACGTCGGCCCGCGGGGCACAGGCCGCCAGAACCACCAGGGAAAGCAGCCCGAATGCGCGCATGAATTCCTTCCGCCCAAGGCGCCCCGGCCGCAAGACGCGGCCCCGCCCCGGCGCCACAGCGCATATCACGGATCGGCCGCTTTGCGTCATTCCAGGCTCCGTCCAGGCCGCATGCCCCAACGCAACCGCTGTGCCAGGGAAGACCCCAGGCTTTCCAAGCAGTTGGCTCTCCTATCCCGCGCACAGCCGTCCGGCTTCGCGACACGCGCGTCCGGATTGCGGACAAGCCAACGCGGCAGGCGGCAGGCAAGTTGCAGCACACGGCAAGCGGCCTCCGGCGGCCAAGGGCCGCAGGCCCTTGGAACCCGTTCTTGCTGGCGGCTGCATCACCGGCCTTCCCCGATTGGCCGAATCTTCCTTGCGCCGCAGGCAGTAATCCATTCCGCCGCACCCGGCATCATGCGGTGGCACGCTCGATTGCCTGCGGCGCAAGAAGGCAAGCCAGTGTTCCGGCCAATCACCGAAGGTCCTCGCCGCGCCGCCAGCAAGAATGGTTTCCAAAGGCCAATGGCCTTTGGCCGCCGGAGGCCACTTCCCTTCAAACGAAAGCGTAATCCCCAACGTCGATGGCGACCCCGCTCGCGAACCGGATCACCGCCGAGCCCCCGCTCCCCGAAGCCAGCCAGTCCGTCGCGTCCAGCCGCACCAGCATGGCATCGGCGCCGAAGCCGTCCAGCACCAGCCGGTCGTGCCCCCCATGGAAATCCTCGATCTGGTCGCCGTCGGCCAGACCGGCATGCAGGATGAACCGGTCTTCACCGGTGCCCCCGGTCAGGCTGTCGGCGCCGGCGCCGCCGTCCAGCGTGTCGTCGCCCATGCCGCCGCGCAGGCTGTCGGCGCCGGTGCTGCCGACAATCAGGTTGTCCCCGGCATTGCCCCAGCCGTGCAGGCCGGCGCTGCCCTGCAGGAACAGGGCCTCGACGCCGGCGGGCAGCGTGTAGGTGACGCTGGCGGCGATGGTGTCGGCGCCGGACGTGTCGATGACCTGGTCGGTGAAGTTCTCGACCCGGTAGAAATCATCGCCGGCGCCGCCCAGCAGCAGGTCGGCGCCCGGGCCGCCCGCCAGGCTGTCGTTGCCCACCCCGCCTTCCAGCGTGTCCCGGCCCTGGCCACCCAGCAGCGTGTCGTCGCCGCGCCCGCCCTGCAGCCGGTTGTCGGCGGCGTTGCCGCGGATGATGTCGGCGCCGTCGCCGCCGATGGCATGCTCGATCGTGGTGCCCACGGCGTTGCGCACGGTGTGGCCATTGATCGTGCTGTGGGCACCTGGCCGCAGCCTGATGTCGGACCCGGCGGTGACGGCCGCGGCGTTGATCGTGTCGGTGCCGGCGGTGTCGCGGATCGTGTCGCGATCGGCCATGCCGGCCAGGGCGCCGAACTCGTTGGTGTAGAACCAGGTAGTGTCCGCGGTTCGCGGGCTGCCATAGGCCGTCAGGGTTGCGCCCAGCACCGTGCCGGCCCGGCCCCCGAACGTATCGGTGATCACCACCTGCCAGTCGCCGGCGGTGTTCTCCCCCATGAACGCGTTGGACACGAAGGTCCAGGGCCGGAACCGCGCCGGCTGGCCGCCGATGCCGGCCGGCTCGCCCTGGCGGTGGAACAGGATGCTCTCGGTGCCGCGCGGCGAGACCAGCCGGATGTCGAGTTCGCGCGCCGTATCGTGGGCGATGTCGATATGCAGCGTCACCGTCTCGGCCATCACGCCGGGGTCGAGATGCAGGGTGAAGGCGAACGGGATGCCGGTGCTCGGGATCGGGAGGGGATCGCCCGCGTATGCGGCGCTGCGGCTCGCCTCGTTGGCGGAGGTGCGCTGGCCCTGCCAGCTTTCCGCCAGCCGCACCGCGGCCAGCGCGTCGATCAGGCCGAAGCCGTAATCGTTGGAGAAATGCATCCCGCCGCCGTTGACGGTGGTGGCGCCGTTCTCCGTCCAGGCGGTGTGCTCGTAGTTCTCCGGTGCCGCGCCGATGGCGCTGCCGGTGTGGCGGGCCGACAGCGCCAGGATGGTTCGGACGTCACGCCAGCCCAGGCCGGGATTGGCCTCCAGCATAAGCGCCGAGATCGCGGCGGCCATCGGCGCCGCGGCGGACGTGCCCCCGAACCGCGTGGTGTAGTCCCAGTCCACCGGATCGTAGGGCGGGTTGGTGCCGTCGTTCCTGCCCTCGATGCCGGAACGGTCGGTGGTGGTCACGCCCGGCTCCATGAACCCGTCGCTGGAGGGGGCGGAGGCCAGCAGGTTGGCACCTTCCGATGAATACTCGGCAACGAACCCCTCGGTCCCCACCGCGCCCATGACGACCAGATGCCGTTCGGTCTGGAAATAGCTCAGGTTGGCGTCGGTGAACCCCCCGCGCAGGTTGCCGGCGGCGGCGACCAGCACCGTGCCGAGCCCGTCGCGCCCCTCCTCCGCCGCCTTGGTGTAGCCGGGCTGGAGCTCGGCCCAGCCGTCCGGCCCCAGATAGGCATCGAAGGCGGTGTTGCCGCCATAGCTCATGTTCACCACGTCGAACCGCCAGGCTTCCGGCATGGCCTGCATCAGCCAGGCCATGGCGATGGAGCTGGAGAAGATCACCGGCAGCGAGGTGACATGGGCGCCGAAGGCGATGCCGGTCACGCCGATGTCGTTGGCGACGCCGGCGATCACGCCGGCGACGTGGGTACCGTGGGCGCTGGCCGTGCTGTCGTAGACCAGCCCCTCGAGGCGGAACGAATCGTCGTAGTTGGCGGCAAGGTCGGGATGCGCGCGCTCGACCAGGCTGTCATAGATGCCAATGGTGATGCCGGCGCCGCTATAGTCGGCCCAGACCGGCTTCACGTTCAGGTCCGCCCGCGGCACCGGATAGCCGCTGCCGTCGATATACCATTGCAGCGCCAGCAGCGGATCGTTCGGCCTGGCCATGTGGCGTTTCCCCGTCGGCCGGCGGCCGTTCGCGGCAGCCTGTCATGCGGGTCGGGGCTGGTCCAGCCGGGGCAAGTACGGCGGCGGGCCAAGCGAGCAAGGCTCCCTATCCCGGCGCCGTATACCGCTGCTCCACCGCCGCCCGGATCGCGGCGCGTGCCGTGTCGGGCTCGCTGCCGTCGGCCTCGATTGCCGCCACTTCACCCGCGAGGTCCTCGTCCTTCACGCTGTCGCGCAGCCAGGCGGAGTAGTCGCCGCGTTCGCGATGCCAGGCCCAGGTCTCGGCATCGACGCCGTCGGCGAGATCCAGGAACAGGATCAGGTTGTGCGCCCGCAGCTTCAGCTTCCCTTCCGGGCCGGTGAAGTAGAAGCTGGTGTCCTCGCCGAGCTTGCCTTCGGCGTATTTGCGCCGGTGGCGGCGGCGGTCGCCGGTGGCGGCGATGGAAGCGAGGCGCCGCGCCGGCCCGGCTTCCGGTTCCAGCACCACGATGTCGCCCGTGCCGTCGTCGGGCGGCACGGCGGGCGCGGCAATGCCGCGCGCCGCGGCGAAGGAGCCGAGTGCCTTGCCCGGTTCCTTGCCGACCACAACCAGCCGATCGACGCAGCGGATCACGCTGGGCGACAGCCCATCTGGGTCGGTGGTGATGAACAGGAAGCCTTCCAGCGCCTCCGGCACGGCGGCCGCGCCCGGGTCCCAGTCGCGGGACAGCATGTGATGCGCCTCGTCCACCACCACGACATGCGGGCGTCCGATGCGGGCGCGCAGGGCCAGGATCTCGGGCAGCAGCCGGGCCAGGAAGGCCGGCCGGTCGGCCACCGGGATGGCCAGCATGTCCACCACCACGCCCTTGCCGGTCTTGCGCAGCAGGTCGAGCGCCTGCTCCGTGTCGGGCGGCGCGGTCGCGCTGCCTTCGGTGACGGCGCCCTCGGTGTTCTCGTAGTCGCCTTCCGGGTCCAGCACGCACCATTGCAGCCCGGCCTCCGCGATCCGTTCGAGCAGGCCGAGCGTGAGCGTGCTCTTGCCGCTGCCCGACTGGCCGGTGACGAGGATGCTTTCGCGGTGCGGGGCATGGAACACCGCCTCGCCGCGCTCGTCGCCGGCCAGCGCCACGCGCGGGCGAAGTGCCACGGCATCCAGATCGGCGAGGTCGTTGGCCAGCAGCCGGTCGATCAGCTCGGCCACGCCGGCGCCGCGCACGCCGGTGGTGACCAGCGCCGCGCGTGCCTTCACCGTGTCCAGCGCGTTGGCCACGGCGACCGGCAGGCCGCACAGGTCGAGAAAGGCGAGGTCGTTCTCGGCATCGCCGATGCCCACGCAGTTCGCCGGCGACAGCTCCAGCCGCTCCAGCGCGGCGGCCAGGCCGCTGGCCTTGGTGATGCCACCGGGCAGCACCATCACTGCACCCTTGTTGAAGATGATCTGCCGGTCGAGCTTGTTGTCCCGGATCGCCGCCAGGACATCCGCCTCGTGTGGCGTCCAGGTCGCGACGATCACGCGGCCGACCGAGAGCGGGGTGACGTTGCGGGCGCGCAGCGCGTCCACGAAGGCGGCGGGCGGCGGGTCGCCGAGCGGCTGCTGCTCCTTGTTCTCGGGGTCGTAGAGCAGCGCGCCGTTCTCGGCGACGACGAGGGTGAACAGATCGAGCCGCGGCATCGCCGCCTGCAGGTCCGGCAGCTCGCGCCCGGTGACCAGGATCAGCTTGCGCGCGCCCCTGCGCAGCCGCTCCAGTGCCGCGATCGTGTCCTCGTCCACCACCCCGTCATGGGCAATGGTGCCATCGTAGTCGACCGCCAGCGCAAGGTAGTGCATGCCCGCAAACGCGGACCGGGCGCAGACGTTCCGCCGGGTCAGCCGAGATAGCGCGCCGCCAGATGCGCCTGGAAGGCGCCGGGATCGAGCGGCCGGCCGGTGGCGGCCTGGAGCAGATCGTTGAAGCCGAGGCGGTTGCCGTGGGCATGCACGTTGGCGCGCAGCCACGCGATCAGCGGCGCGAGGTTGCCGGCGGCGAGATCGGCGTCCATGGCCGGCAGCGCCGCGCGCGCCGCGGCCATCAGCTGGGCGGCGGCCATGGCGCCCAGCGTATAGCTGGGAAAATAGCCGATCGCGCCGTCGTACCAGTGGATGTCCTGGAGGCAGCCGAGCGCGTCGGTGGGCGGGGTGACGCCGAGCAGGGCCTGCATGCCGTCGTTCCAGGCGCCGGGCAGGTCGGCCACGGCGAGGTCGCCGCCGACCAGCGCCTGTTCGAGGCGGAAGCGCAGGATGACGTGGGCGGGATAGGTCATCTCGTCGGCATCGACGCGGATGAAGCCGCGATGGATGCGGCGGAGCAGGCGCGAGAGGTTCTCGGGCGCGTAGGGCGCCGGGTCACCGCCGAAGGTGGCGTGCAGCTCGCGGCCGAGGAAGGACAGGTAGGCGTCGGAGCGGCAGGCCTGCATCTCGACGATCAGGGACTGGCTCTCATGCGCGGCCATCCCGCCCGACTCGCCGACCGGCTGGCGGGCATAGGCACGGGGCAGCCCGCGCTCGTAGAGCGCGTGGCCGGTCTCGTGCATGACGCCCATCAGCGACTGGGCGAAGTCGTTCTCGTCGTAGCGGGTGGTGATGCGCACATCGGTGGGCGTGCCGCCGCAGAACGGGTGGGCGGAGCGGTCGAGCCGCGAGTGCTCGGCCTCCAGCCCGGCACGCGCCGACAGGCGGCGGCAGAGGGCTTCCTGGAGATCGGCGGGGAACGGGCCTTGCGGACGGATGGGCGCGGGGGCGGCTGCCTGGCGCGCTTCGGCGCGGGGCAGCGCGTCGCGCAGGAAGGTCTCGTAGGCGGCAAAGACCGGGCCCACGTCGGCCGCGCCGATGCCGCGCTGGTAGCCGTCCATCAGCGCGTCGTAGGGCGACAGGCCCAGCGCGCCGGAGAGCGCGGCGGCCTGCTGGCGGACCAGGTTGACCACCTCGGCCAGCGCATCGCGGACGCGGGCGAAGTCGCTCGTGCGCCGCGCCTCGCGCCAGATTTTCTCGCAGGCGGAGTTGGCGCGCGCCATCGCCTCGACCAGGTCCGGCGGCACCGCGCTGGCGCGGGTGTGGGCATGGCGCATCAGCTTCAGGTTCGCCGCCTGCCAGTCGTCGAGCGTGCCCTGCGCCTCGGCGTCGGCAAGATCGTTCGCGACCTCGGGCGCGATGAGCTGGCCATGGGCAAGGCCGGCGAGCACGGCCAGCTGGTCCCCGCGGGCGGCGGCGCCGCCTTCGGGCATCATCGCGGCGGCATCCCAGCCGAGCACCGCGGCGGCCTCGCCGATGGTTGCCATGCGGGTGAAGCGGGCGGCGAGACGCTGATAGCCTGAGTTCATGGGCGCAATACCTTGCGGGCGTAGAGCGTGAAGATGACGACCAGGATCAGCGCGAGGCCGAACCAGGTCAGCGCGTATTCCAGGTGGTTGTCCGGCGGGCGCGGCAGCGTGTGCGACGGATCGGGCAGCGTATCGCCTTTCGGGCCGAGCGCCACAAGCACGAAAGGCGCGACCCGCGGCAGCCCGAGTGCCGCGCCGATCGCGGCGGGATCGAGCGTGTAGAAGCGTCGCGCGGCGGGTTCCGGGTCCGGGGCGAACCAGCCGGGATGCTCGCGCAGCCGGACATAGCCCTCGACCACGGCGGGCGCCGGGGCCGAGGGCGCGGGCAGCGCCGGCACCCAGCCGCGGAACACCAGGAGAGGCGGGCCATCGGCACGCTCCAGCGGCGTGACGAGTTGGCCGCCGACCGCAGGGCCAGACGCGAGCGTGCGGCCCTCGGCGCCGTAGAGCGCCAGGATGTCGTTGCGCAACGTGCCCTCGGCGCGGACCTTGGTGAACTGCGCGGGGCTTGCGGGAAGCGCCACGGCGGGGCGGGCCTCCGCGGCATCGATGCCGGCCAGGATGGCGTGCTTCCAGGCCCGGCGCTCGAGCTGCCAGGCGCCCAGGCCGATCAGGATCGGCAGCATCGCAAGCGTGAGCAGAGCAGGGGCGAGGAGGCGGCGCATGAGAAAGGAAGTATGTTCCTTTTTTGAAAAAAAGAACCAAAAAACTTCTGTCCGTTTGGTGCGGAACCTAGTCGGCACCGCCAGAAGAACAACGGATGGAAGTCTTTTTGCTTCTTTTTCTTCAGAAAAAGAAGTCCTTCAAACCCCCATCTCCCTGCTGCGATGCCGGAACTGCAGCGCGACCATGGCCGCCTTCAGCGGCCGCATCATCAGGATCGCCAGCGGCAGACCGACCACGGGCCAGAGCACGACATGGACCCAGAGCGGCGGCGCAAAGCGGAATTCCACCCAGAAGGCGAGGCCCACGAGAATGACGCTGAGCACGAACATGACGATCACCGCCGGGCCATCGCCGCTGTCATGGGCACGCAGGTCGAGCCCGCAGGCCGGGCAGGTGTCGCGAACGGTGAGCAGGCCGGCATAGAGCCGCCCCCTGCCACAACGGGGGCAGGTGCAGGCAAGGCCCGCCTGCCACCATTGCGGCGGCGCGCTCACTCTCCGGCGATGACGCCGTGGCCCAGCCAGTAGATGCAGACGAACAGGAACAGCCACACCACGTCGACGAAGTGCCAGTACCAGGCCGCCGCCTCGAAGCCGAAATGGCGCTGCGGCGTGAAGCCGCCGCCGATGGCGCGGAACAGGCAGACGGCGAGGAAGCAGGTGCCGATGATGACGTGGAAGCCGTGGAAGCCGGTGGCGAGGAAGAACACCGACGAGTAGATGCTTCGCCATTGAACGCGAACGGTGCGTGCGAATACTCGATCGCCTGGCAGATCGTGAAGCAGATGCCGAGGAAGACGGTGAATGCGAGGCCGGTGATCAGCCCCTTGCGGTCGCCTTCGAGCAGCGCGTGGTGCGCCCAGGTGACCGTGGTGCCCGACAGCAGCAGGATCATGGTGTTGAGCAGCGGCAGGTCCCACGGATCGAAGGTCAGCGTGCCCTTGGGCGGCCACATCGGCGTCTCGGCGCCGAGCACGTGCTGCGGGAACAGCGAGAAGTGGAAATAGGCCCAGAAGAACGCAACGAAGAACATCACCTCGGAGGCGATGAACATGATCGTGCCGTAGCGCAGGCCGAAGGTGACGATGGTGCTGTGCAGGCCGGCGGTGCCGCTCTCCTTCAGCACGTCCCGCCACCAGACGAACATGGTGAACAGGACGATGACCAGGCCGAGGGTCAGCGGCAGGTAGTTGTGGAAATGCGCGGCGAAAACGATCCCGGACAGCGTGAGCGCACCGCCGATGGCACCCACCAGCGGCCACGGGCTGGGATCGACCAGGTGATACGGCTGCTTGAGGCCGGAGGGCACATAGCTTTCGCCGTGGGAATCGCTGCTCATGCCAGCTCCGTCCAGGAAGTTGAGGGCATTAATATCATATCGCCGGGCGCTTCAAGGGGTCGCCGCGACGCGGCCGCCGACATGGGGGCCGGCGGTGGCCAGCGCGCCGGTGGCGGCCGCATCGTCGAGGTTGCGGA
Source organism: Acetobacteraceae bacterium (assembly GCA_044225615.1). GTDB lineage: Bacteria > Pseudomonadota > Alphaproteobacteria > Acetobacterales > Acetobacteraceae > CAIYPH01. Next base: position 23,514 of record JBGAIK010000014.1, read on the forward strand.
AAAACGTATACGACAGGGTGATCGTGGTGACGTCGGCGGTGTTGGGATCGGTCGCGATCGCCGGGTCCACCCAGAAGCTCAGCGGGAACTGCATGTCCTGGCCCGCCGCCAGCGTCTGCTCGGTGAAGCAGAAGCACTCGGTCTTGTGGAAATACTTGCCCACCTTGTCCGGCGTGACGTTGTACAGCGCCCGCCCGGTGACCGGTGCGCGGGCCTGGTTGCGCGCCTCGTAGAAGGCAAGCTGCTCCTCGCCGAGATGCACCTTCACCTCCGGCAGCACCGGCTGGAAGGTCCAGGGCAGCGCGCCGTTGACATCGGCGTTGAACCGCACGGTGATCATCCGCCCGATGGCGCCGGGGCTCGCCTGCGGCCCGATCTGCGGCGTGCCGCCATAGCCGGTCACCGCGCAGAACAGGCGATAGAGCGGCACCGCGGCGAAGGACAGGCCGACCATCCCGGCGATCACCCCGGTCAGGCCGAGCGCCATGGCGGCGTTGCGGCGCGGGGTGGCCATCAGCGGATCCTCAGCGTGCCGTTGCCGAGCTTCACCATGGTGATGGCGTAGAACAGCCCCACCAGCCCGGCCAGCACCGCGAACATCGCCCAGTTCCGCGCCCGCCGGCGCTTCGCCAGCGCCTCGCTGTCGCTGCGGGACAGGTGCTCCATATCAGCCCGCCAGCCGGTCCACCGCCACGGCGGCGAACAGGATGAACAGGTACAGGATCGAATACTTGAACGCCGATCGCGCCGGCGCATCGCCGGTCAGGCTGATCCCGGTTTCATCCTGCCGGTCGCGCAGCACCCGCATCGCACAGCCGAGGAACCCCAGCCCCAGCACCAGCGCGGAAACCCCGTAGATCGCCCCGGCCAGCTCCATCGCCCAGGGAACCAGGGTCAGCAGCACCAGCACCAGCGGTGTAGAGCAGGATCTGCCAGCGTGTGTGTCGGGCGCCGCGACCACCGGCAGTACCGGCACCCTTGCCCGCATGGTCGCCGGGAGCAGAGCGACAGCGACCAGAAATGCGGCGGCGTCCAGAAGAACATATAGCCTTGCAGCAGCGGCATCACATCGACCCCGCCGGTCACCGCCGCCCAGCCGATCACCGGCGGGAATGCCCCGGCCGCGCCCCCGATCACGATATTCTGCGCCGTCCGCCGCTTCAGCCACATCGTGTAGACGAACACGTAGAACAGGATCGAGACCGCCAGCACCGCGGCCGCCACCACGTTGGTCGCCAGCGTCATCAGCGCCACCGCGAAGGCCGCCAGCGTGATCCCGATGCCGAGCGCCTCGCCCGGAGCGATCCGCCCGGCCGGGATCGGCCGCCGCGCCGTGCGCGCATCACCGCGTCGATGTCGCGGTCGTACCATCATGCCGATCGCGCCCGCGGCACCGCCGCGACGGCGATGGCCAGGATGGCATGAACGCCAGCACCGGATGCGTTTTCCTGGGCGCGATCCGGCGGCGCCTGATCCAGCCGGTGAAGACGACAAGCGACATCACCCGCGGCTTCAAGCAGCGCAGATCCATCGAGCAGCAAGGTAGTCGGCGCGGCCAGGCCCAGGTCGGCTGGTCGCCTTCCTCGTCTCCGGCGCCAGCCCGGCAGTGCTGGTCTCGCTCATGGCGTCACCGCAGCGGCAGCTCCTCGAGGTGTGGGAAGGCCGGCGGGCTGGTCAGGTCCATTCCAGCGTCGTCGCCCCCTCGCCCCAGTAGTTGTCGGCCACCTGCTCCTTCGAGGCAAAGATCTTGAAGCAGATGAACACGAACAGCAGCATCGAGATGCCGCCCAGATACGCGCCGTAGGAGGACACCAGGTTCCAGCCTGCAAAGGCGGCCGGATAGTCCACGTAGCGGCGCGGCATGCCGGCCAGGCCCAGGAAGTGCTGCGGGAAGAAGGTGATGTTCACCGCGATGAACGTCATCCAGAAATGGATCTTCGCCAGCTGCTTCGGATACCGCCGGCCGCTCATCTTGCCGATCCAGTAGTAGAAGCCGGCGAACATCGAGAACACCGCGCCCAGCGACAGCACGTAGTGGAAATGCGCGATCACGTAGTAGGTGTTGTGCAGCACCTGATCGAGCCCGGCATTGGACAGCACCACGCCGGTCACGCCGCCGACGGTGAACAGGAAGATGAACCCGATCGCCCACAGCATCGGCACCTCGAGCTCGATCGAGCCGCCCCACATGGTGGCGATCCACGAGAAGATCTTGATGCCCGTCGGCACCGCGATGATCATCGTCGCGGCCATGAAGTAGGCGCGGGTGTCGACATCCATGCCCGAGATGAACATGTGGTGCGCCCACACCACGAAGCCGACCACGCCGATGCCCACCATCGCGTAGGCCATGCCCAGGTAGCCGAACACCGGCTTGCGGCTGAACGTGGAGATGATGTGGCTGACGATGCCGAAGCCCGGCAGGATCATGATGTAGACTTCGGGGTGCCCGAAGAACCAGAACAGGTGCTGGAACAGCACCGGATCGCCGCCGCCGGCCGGGTCGAAGAACGCGGTGCCGAAGTTGCGGTCGGTGATCAGCATGGTGATCGCACCCGCCAGCACCGGCACCGACAGCAGCAGCAGGAAGGCGGTCACCAGGATCGACCACACGAACAGCGGCATCCGGTGCAGCGTCATGCCCGGGGCGCGCATGTTGAAGATCGTGGTGATGAAGTTGATCGCGCCGAGCAGCGACGAGATGCCGGCCAGATGCAGCGCGAACAGCACGAAGTCGCCCGCCGGGCCACTCTGGTAGGTCGCGTTGGACAGCGGCGGATACAGCGTCCAGCCCGGCCCCGCGCCCTCGCCCCACATCTGCCCCATCAGGATCAGCACATAGGCCGGCGGCAGCAGCCAGAAGCTGATGTTGTTCAGCCGCGGGAACGCCATGTCCGGCGCGCCGATCATGATCGGCACGAACCAGTTGCCGAAGCCGCCGATCAGCGCGGGCATCACCGAGAAGAAGATCATCAGCAGCCCATGCGAGGTGATCACCGCGTTCCAGTGCTGCCCGGTGCCGAAGATCTCGATCGGGATGGGCAGGCTCCATGCGCATCATGATGGACAACGCGCCGCCCGTCAGGCCGCCGAGCACCGCGAAGATCAGGTACAGCGCCGATGTCCTTGTGGTTCGTGGAGCAGAACCAGCGCAGGAAGAAGCCCGGCTTGTGGTCGTGGTGATGGTCGTCATGGGCGTGCCCCGGTCGCGCTGTGGTCGGGGGCATGGGCGCTCATATGGTCTCCTTCGTGCAGCAACGCGGCGGCGGCTACTGCTGAACCTGGGCGAGGCGGGCGGGGGCGGCGGGCGCCGGCATTGCAAGTGCGGGGGCGGGCGGCTGCGGGATCGGCTCGCCGGCCGCGAACTTCACCTTGGCGTCCTTCTCCCAGGCCTCGAACTCGGCCGGCGGAACGGCGTTGATCGCGATCGGCATGAAGCTGTGGAAGTTGCCGCAGATCTGGTTGCACTCGCCGTAATACACCCCCGGCCGGTCGATGCGCACCCAGGTCTCGATCGTGCGGCCCGGGATCGAATAGCGCTGAACGCCGAGCGACGGGATGAAGAAGCTGTGGATCACGTCGGCCGAGGTGGTCAGGATGCGGATGTTCTTGCCCACCGGCAGAACCAGCTGATTGTCCACGTCGAGCAGCCGCAGCTCTCGGCCGGCACCTCGCCGGTCCGCTGGTCGCCCAGATAGCGGCTCTCGAAGGCCAGCTTGCCGCTGTCGGGATACAGGTACTCCCAGTACCACTGGTGGCCCACAACCTTGATGGTCATGTCGGCCTCGTGCGTGCGGTCCTCGAAATACACCAGACGGAAGCTCGGGATCGCGATCACCACCAGGATCAGCACCGGGATCAGCGTCCAGGCGATCTCCAGCCCGGTATGGTGCGACAGCCTGCCCGGGACCGGATTGCGCTTGGCGTTGTAGCGCCACATCACATAGACCAGCAGGCCGGCGACGAAGAGGGTGATCAGCGTGATGATCCACAGGACCAGATGGTGCAGCGACGCGATCTCCGCCGCCACCGGGCTCGCCGCCGGCTGCAGCCCGAGCTGCCAGTTGCGCGGCTGGTCGGCGAGCGCCGGGGCGGCGAGCCAGCCTGCGGCGCCGATGGTGAGGAAAGTGGCGAAAAGCCGCCGGAAAACGTGCATCGGCCAATCCATCCCGCTGAAGTGCCATGGGGGTCTGGGAGCATCCCGTGCTGCACTGCACGGGCTACTCGACAGTCAGGCCAAGATCAAGGGGCTGCACGCCCCGGAACGCTGACGGGACGGGCTATCCCTCGCCGCCGGCGGCATGGTGGCGGGCCAGCTCGTCCAGCAGCGACCACACGCGCGCCGGCTCCATCCGCGTGTCGGGATCATTGAGCAGGCGCTCGACCTCGTCGAGCTTCATCGTGTAGTCGGCGTCGGTCATCGGCGCAGGCTCTCGCAGACTGTGTCAAGGCCCAGTCAACGCACGAAACATGGCGCGGTGATGGCGCCGGCGCCATCAAGCTGTCGAGAGCACCGCGGCCGCCAGCGCCGGCAGCCGCGCGGCCGGATGCATCGGGTTGCGGAACCGCAGCCCCGCCTCTTCCGCCTCGGCTTCGAAGAGCTCCTCGCGCGAGACACAGGTCACCGCCACCACGTGCCGCGCCGCCGGCTCGGTCAGGAACTGCCGCGCCGCCCCCTCCAGCTCCAGCCGGTCGCGCAGCCAGCGCCATTCGGCGGCATCGTAGGTCCTCCACCAGCATGGCCAGAATGCCCGGCCGGGTGCCGGTGAACCGCACCGGCGCGATTTCCGCCATGCGCCGGCGGACCGCGCCCGCAACCTCGTCCTCCCGTCCCGCCCGGGCCGCCAGCACGCACACGGCGCCGCCGGCCCGCATGACCGCCAGATGCGCCTCCGGCCCGAACTCGCGCCGCAGCGAGGTCATCAGCCCCGCCGGCTCGTGCTGCGCCGCCGCCAGCACCAGCGGGTCGAGCCGCAATATTGCCGCGGCATCCTGGTCGGCGCGCCGGCGCTCGGCCAGCAGCGCCCGGATGCGCGCATGCAGCTGCGCCAGCGTCGCCTCCTCCGCCCGCAGCCCCTGCGGCAGGGTCAGCTTCAGCAGATACCGCCCCGGATGCGCGGCCAGCCAGGTCTGCAGATCCGGGTCCAGCGCCTCCACCAGCCGCATCCAGGCGCCACGATGCACGTCCCGCCCCTCCTCGGCCGAGGCCCGCCCGCACGCCACCTCCGCCTCGGTCGCACCCGACCGGATCACCAGATCATGCGCCGCCCCTTCGGCGAACCCGGCATAGGCCACCTGATACCCCTGCGCCCGATGCCGCAGCGCCGTCCCGAACACATGCAGGAACGCCCCCAGCGTCCCATCCCCGGCCAGCGCCGCCCGCAACGCCACGCGAACCCGCGCCCGCCCCTCCGCCGGCAAGCCCCGCGCAACCTCCACCGCCTCCGCCGCCAATCGCGCCGCCCGCCGCTCCGCAGCACCAGCCGCCGCCCCACGCCGCAACCGCTCCAGCCCCACCTCGGCCGGATGCCGCTGCGCCACCGCCCGCGCCACCCGGTCGCTGCGCCCCGCCATCGCCCCCAGTTCCGCCACCCGGGCCTGCCACAACCGCAGCCCCGCCAGCGCCACCAACCCCTCCGCCGCAGCTCGCGCCGCCAGATCATCCATGGCCTGTCTCCACACGGGAACAACGCCACGATAACAGACCAACGCGGTCCTGTTAAACCCACCGGTTCACCCGGCCAAATGGGCGGGCTTGAAAGGAAGGCCAGGGGCGCTGCCCCTGGTGGGGGTCGAGGGGGCAACGCCCCCCGCCTTCCTTGCCCTCCAGGCGCACTCAGTTGCGCGGGAGACGCGGCGTTGTCGGGGCGTCGGGGTTTTGCGCGCGGTGGCGGAGGAGGTGGTCGGCCAGGACGAGGGCCAGCATGGCTTCGCCGACGGGGACGGCGCGGATGCCGACGCAGGGGTCGTGGCGGCCCTTGGTGACGATGTCGGTGTCGTGGCCCTGGCGGTCGACGGTGTGGCGCGGGGCGAGGATGGACGAGGTCGGCTTGACCGCGAAGCGGGCGACGATGGGCTGGCCAGTGGAGATGCCGCCGAGGATGCCGCCGGCATGGTTGGCGGCGAAGGCGACGGAGCCGTCATCCATGCGCATCTCGTCGGCGTTCTGTTCGCCGGACAGGCCGGCCGCGGCGAAGCCGTCGCCGATCTCCACCCCCTTCACGGCATTGATGCCCATCAGCGCGGCGGCGATGTCGGCGTCGAGCTTGCCGTAGATCGGCGCGCCGAGGCCCGGCGGTGCGCCTTCGGCCACGATCTCGATGACGGCGCCGCAGGACGAGCCGGCCTTGCGCACGCCGGCCAGGTAATCCTCCCACTGCGCCGCGGCCGCCGGGTCGGGACAGAAGAACGGGTTCGCGTCCACCGCGTCCCAGTCCCAGCGGCGGCGGTCGATGGCGTGCGGTCCCATCTGCACCAGCGCGCCACGGATGGTGACCCCGCTGCCCAGCACCTTGCGGGCGACGGCGCCGCCGGCGACGCGCATGGCGGTCTCGCGGGCAGAGGAACGGCCGCCGCCGCGATAGTCGCGGATGCCGTATTTCAGCTCGTAGGTCAGGTCGGCATGGCCCGGCCGGAACCGCTCGGCGATCTCGCCGTAGTCCTTCGAGCGTTGGTCCACGTTGTCGATCACCAGCGCGATCGGCGTGCCGGTGGTGACCCCGCCGAACGTGCCGGACAGGATGCGGACCTGGTCGGGCTCCTGCCGCTGGGTGGTGAACTTCGACTGGCCGGGCCGGCGGCGGTCGAGCCAGGGCTGGATGTCGGCTTCCGCGAGCGGGATGCGCGGCGGGCAGCCGTCCACGACGCAGCCGATCGCGGGCCCGTGGCTTTCGCCCCAGGTGGTGAGGCGCAACAGGTGGCCGAAGCTGTTGTGGGACATCAGTCGTGGTTGACGCTGATGTCGGGCGCGTCGGGGTTCTTCATGCCCACGATGTGATAGCCGCTGTCGACATGATGAACCTCGCCGGTGACGGCGGCCGAGAGGTCGGACAGCAGGTAGACGCCGGCCCCGCCGACGTCGCCGATGGTGGTGTTGCGCCGCAGCGGCGAGTTGTACTCGTTCCACTTCAGGATGTAGCGGAAGTCGCCGATGCCGGAGGCGGCCAGCGTCTTGATCGGGCCGGCGGAGATCGCGTTCACCCTTATGTGGCGCGGCCCGAGATCGGTGGCGAGGTAGCGCACCGAGGCTTCCAGCGCCGCCTTGGCCACACCCATGACGTTGTAGTGCGGCGTGACCCGCTCGGCACCGAGATAGGTGAGGGTGAGCATGCTGCCGCCGTCCGGCATCAGCTCGGCCGCGCGGCGGGCAACGGCGGTGAAGCTGTAGGCCGAGATGTCCATGGCCTGGAGGAAGGCGGCGCGGGGCGTGTCCATGTAGCGGCCGCGGAGAAACTGCTTGTCGGCGAAGCCGATGGCGTGGACCAGGAAGTCGATCCGCCCCCACGCCTTGCCGATCGCCGCGAAGGCCTCGTCCATGCTGGCGTCGTCGGCCACGTCGCAGGCCGCGAGCAGGGAGGAGCCGACCGAGGCGGCGAGCGGCCGGACCCGGCGCTCCAGCGTCTCGCCCTGGTAGGTGAAGGCCAGTTCCGCGCCCTGGGCGGCGCAGGCGGCGGAGATGCCCCAGGCCAGCGAATGATCGTTGGCGACGCCCATGATCAGGCCACGCTTCCCCGCGAGCAGGCTGCCCGTGACGGCCGGACGGTCGCGAAGGCTATCGGTCATGCAGCTCTGGTCCCATTGATGCTGGTCAAAGACAGGCCATTCCTGTCGTGACATAGCCCGCGGGGGAACCGCAAGGGCCGGCTTGAGTCGGGCCCTGGCGGCGCACATCATCGCCCGACCCGCGGAGGCCAATTCATGTCCGACCCCTTTGCCTTGTTCGCCGCCTGGTTCGCCGAGGCGCAGGCCAGCGAGCCCAACGACCCCAACGCGATGACATTGGCGACGGTGGGCGGCTCCGGCCTGCCGGCAGCGCGCATCGTGCTGCTCAAGGACTGGGACACCGCGGGCTTCGTCTTCTACACCAACAAGGAAAGCCGCAAGGGCGACGAACTGGCCGCCACCGGCCGGGCGGCGCTGCTGTTCCACTGGAAGTCGCTGCACCGGCAGATCCGCATCGAGGGCACGGTGGCCCACGTCACCGACGCCGAGGCCGACGCCTACTACGCCAGCCGGGCGCGGGTGTCGCGGCTTGGCGCCTGGGCCTCGATCCAGTCGCGCCCGCTGCCGGCCCGGGCGGAGCTGGAGGCGCGGCTGGCGCGCTTCGAGGCGGAATACCCGAGCGAGGCGATCCCGCGCCCGCCCTACTGGTCGGGCTACCGCGTGGCGCCGGCGCATTTCGAGTTCTGGCAGGACATGCCGTTCCGGCTGCATGACCGGACGGTGTTCGATCGGGACGGGAGTGCGTGGAAGGAAGGGAAGCTTTATCCGTAAGCAAGAAAGCGGTGTTCTTTTTTGAAAAAAAGAACCAAAAAACTTTTGTCCGTTTGGGGCATTGCCTTCCCGGCGCCCCACGAATGACAACGGATAAAAGTCTTTTTGCTTCTTTTTCTTCAGAAAAAGAAGATTCTTCCTTATGACCATTCCCCCCTCCCAGCAACCAACTGCCGACCTCCTCACCCGCCTCTGCGGCCATCCCCCGGTCGAGACGCACATCTCCGCCGTCTTCGTCGGCTCGGACACGGTCTGGAAGCTGCGCAAGGCGGTGCGGCTGACCTTCCTCGACTTCACCTCGCTGGCCGAGCGCGAGCGCACAGCGCGCCGGGAGCTGGCGCTGAATGCGCCGCATGCGCCGGGCCTCTACCGCGACGTGGTGCCGGTCACGCGCGCGGCCGATGGCGGGCTGGCGCTGGGCGGGCCGGGCGCGGCGGTGGACTGGGTGGTGCGCATGGCGCGGGTGCCGCACGGTGATTTCCTCGACCAGGCGATCGGGCGGCTGGACGGCAGGGTGCTCGACGAACTCGGCGACGCGGTGGCGGCGATGCACGGCACGCTGGCTCCGGTGGCGCGCGACCAGGCGGCGGCGCTGGCCGCGGTGGCGGCCGGCAACCGCGATGCCGCGCTCGCAGCCGGCCTGCCTGCCGAACGCTGCGCCGCCTGGCACGGCCAGGCCGCCGCGGCGATCGCCGCCCGGGCCCGCTGGCTGCGCGCCCGCGGCGAGGCCGGCTTCGTGCGCCGCGCGCATGGCGACCTGCATCTGGGCAACCTGTGCTTCTGGCAAGGCCGGCCGGTGCCGTTCGACGCGCTGGAATTCGACGAGGACATGGCCACCGTCGATCTCGGCTACGACCTCGCCTTCCTGCTGATGGACCTCGACGTGCGGGCCGGCCGGGCGGCGGCGAACCGGGTGATGAACCGCTACCTGGCGCGCACGGCGGACTGGGCGCTGGTGCGCGGGCTGCCGGTGTTCCTGTCGCTGCGCGCCATGGTGCGGGCGCATGTGGAGGCGCGCAGCGGGCGGATGGCGGCGGGGCACGCCTATCTGGACCGGGCGCTGGCCTACCTGTCGCCGCCGCCGCCGCTGGTGCTGGCGATCGGCGGCCTGTCGGGCACCGGCAAGTCCACGCTGGCGCGGGCGCTCGCCCCCGGGCTGGGGCCGGCGCCGGGTGCCGTGGTGGTCCGCTCGGACGAGGTGCGCAAGCGCCTGCACGGCGTGGCGCCGGAAGTGCGGCTGCCCGAGGCGGCCTACGCGCCGGCCGCGAGCCAGGCGGTGTTCGAAGCGGTGGCGGCGGCGGTGGCCGTCGTGTCGGGGGCAGGGCATGCCGCGGTCGCCGACGCCGTGTACCTGCGGCCGGAGCAGCGGGCGGCGGTGGAGCAGGCGGCCGGGCCGGTGCGGTTCCAGGGCGTGTGGCTGACCGCGCCGGCCGCGGAACTGGAGGCGCGGGTGGCGGCGCGCCAGGGCGACGCCTCGGATGCCGACGTCGCGGTGCTGCGGCGGATGGCGCAGTCCGATCCCGGGCCGATCGCCTGGCTTGCGGTGGCAACGGGCCAGGGGGCAGAACCGGAGGCGCGGATCAGGGCTGCGCTCGCGCAACCGGGGCGCGCTTGACGGCAGCGGTTGACGCTCCGACATGACACTTGCCGACTGCATAGCAGCCATGCTGCGATGCGTGCCGGCCTGCCCGGCCCAAGAACCGCGAACGACCAGACGCACGACCCAGGAGGACCACGATGGCCATACGCAAGCTGCTGCTGCCGCTGACCGGCACCGCCGCCGGCGAATCCGCGCTCGCCACGGCGCTGACCGTGGCCAGGATGTGGAACGCGCACGTGACCGCGCTGCATGTGCGCGTGGACAGCCGCGACGTCGCGCCGCTGGCCGGCGAAGGCCTGTCGGGCGCGATGATCGAGGAGATGATGTCGGCGACCGAGAAGGAGAGCGCCGAGCGCGCCCGCGCGGTGCACGACATGTTCGACCGCTTCGTGGCCAGCCACAGCGTGACCGTGGAGGAGGCGCGCCACGGCGCGGACCACGCCACCGCCAGCTATGCGGCGGTGACCGGCCGGGAGGAGGACATCGTCGCCCAGCAGGCGCGGCTGGCCGACCTCACCATCGTGCCGCACCCGGAATCGGGTGACGACGTCTCCTCCTCCGATGCGCTGCATGCGGTGCTGTTCGACAGCGGGCGGCCGGTGATGATCGCGCCGCACCAGCCGCCGGCGGCGGTCGGCACGCGGGTCTGCGTGGCGTGGAACGGCACGGCCGAGTCCGCCTCGGCGGTCACGGCGGCGCTGCCCTGGCTCAAGCGGGCCGCGGCGGTGCGCGTGCTCACCGCCGAGGGCTACCAGCGGCGCGGCCCGGCCGCGCAGGACCTCGCCGAATACCTCGCCCTGCACGGCGTGAGCACCGACATCGCGGCCTTCCAGTCGGACGGCACGGTGGGCGGCGGCCTGCTGAAGGCGGCCAGCGATTTCGGCGCCGACCTGCTGTGCATGGGCGCCTACTCGCACTCGCGCCTCCGCCAGCTCATCCTGGGCGGCGTCACCCGCGTGGTGCTGGAGAAGTCCAATCTGCCGGTGCTGATGAACCGGTAGCCCGGCATGGAGGGCGTGGACGACCCGGCGGTCGCCCGGGCCGTCCGGGCCTACGTGAAGCTGATGCGCGCCAGCCGCGCGGTGCTGTCGCGGGTCGAGCCGCTGCTGGCCGAATGCGGGCTGACGCCCACCCAGCTCGGCGTGCTGGAGGCGGTGCTGCACAAGGGGCCGCAGAGCCAACGCGCGCTCGGCCGCCTGGTGCTCACCAGCCCCGGCAACATGACCGACGTCATCGACAAGCTCGAAGGCCGCGGCCTGGTGCGCCGCGCCCGGGTGGCGGGCGACCGCCGCAGCCTGCGCGTCGAGCTCACCGGACCCGGGCGGGCGCTGATCGTCTCGGTGTTCCCGCGCCATGCGCGCGACATCGCCCGCGCGATGGCCGGCCTCGATCAGCCCGAGCTCGCCGCGCTCGACACCCTGCTGCGCCGGCTCGGCCGCGCCGCCGAGGGGCTCGACGCCACGGCTCTTGAAAGCGGCGGGGCCTGATCCCATCTCGGCGCCATCGTTCGATATCGAACAATCAGGAGCCAAACAATGATCCAGGTCCAGCCCTTCGCGCAGCTCGGTCGCTTCCGCAACGACTGGCTCAATGCCCGCTACCATTTCAGCTTCGCCAGCTATCGTGATCCGTCGCGGCAGGGCATCGGCGGGCTGGTGGTGTGGAACGACGACGAGATCGCCGCCGGCACCGGCTTCGACCCGCATCCCCACCGCGACATGGAAATCATCACCTATGTCCGCGAGGGTGCCATCACCCACCGCGACAGCCTCGGCAACGAAGGCCGCACCGAGGCCGGCGACGTCCAGGTGATGCACGCCGGCACCGGCATCACCCACGCCGAATACAACCTGGAGCCGACGCCCACGCGCCTGTTCCAGATCTGGATCCTGCCCAGCCACCGCGGCGCGACGCCTGGCTGGGGCACCCGCCAGTTCCCCCGCGGCAACGACGGCGCCCTGACCGCGCTCGCCGACGGCCGCGCCGGCGCCGACGGCTCCGCCCTGCCGCTCAACGCCGATGCCGCGGTGCTCGCCGGCACGGTGAAGGCCGGCCAGACCGTGCGCCAGACGCTCGGCGCCGGCCGCGTCGGCTACCTGGTGCCCTCCACCGGCGCGGTCACCGTCAACGGCATCCCCGTGGCCACCCGCGACGGCGCGACGATCTCGGGCGAGGACGAGCTGATCATCACCGCGACCGAGGATGCCGAGCTGGTGCTGGTGGACGTGACGGCATAGCGGCTCAGCGCAGCCGGCCCGGCGGGAATCCCTGGGCCTGGCGGAAGGCGCGGGACAGATGGCTCTGGTCGGCGAACCCGGCCGCCGCCGCGGCGTCGGCCAGCTTCGCGCCGGCCTCGATCAGCGACCGCGCGGCCCGCACCCGCCGGTCCCGCAGCCAGGCCCCGGGCGTGAGCCCGGTGGCCTGCTTCACGTCGCGGATCACCTGGAAGCGCGTCACGCCGCCCGCCGCGGCAAGGCGCGCCAGCGTGTGGCCCTGCCCTGGCTCGCCCTCTACCAAATCGCGGTACAACGCCATCCGGCGCGCCGAGGCGGGGGCCGGGCGGGCCGGGCGGCCGCCATCGGCATGGCCGAGCAGAAGCCGCAGCGCCCCCAGCAGTGCCGCTTCGGCATCCGCGCCATGGCACTCGGCCGCGACATGCGCGGCCGCCAGCGCGGATGCCAGTCGCGGATCGGCGATTGCCCCCCGCCGGAAGCGCGGCGGCCCGTTGCGTCCCAGCTCCTCCGCGACGGCCGCCATCAGCGCCACCTGCGGGTAGAAGGTGCGATAGGCCCAGCCCGCCGCGCAGCCGGCCTCGCCGTCATGGCTCTCCTCCGGCTCCACCACCAGCACCTGCCCCGCCTCGACGAGGACACGGGTGCCGCCCACCCGCACCGCCTCGCAGCCCTCGGTGACCAGCGCGATCACGTAGGTCGGATGGGTGTGCAGGTCGTAGCGGTGGCGGCGGAACCGCGCCTTCAGCAGCCCCATCGCCGGGTGAACGGGATGGCGGAAGAATTCGGCGCGTTCGCCCTGGTCAATCCGGTTCAAGACGGCAGCCCTTCGCTGGCGGCATCCTGGCATCCTACACCCAAAGGCGCGCCAGGATGACCCTGCACAACGACCCGATCGCCGCCACCGCCACGACCCGATCGCCGCCACCGCCGCCGACGTGGTGGCCTGGCGCCACCGCATCCACGCCAACCCGGAGCTCGGCTTCGAGGAACATGAGACCGCCGCCTTCGTGGCCGCGAAGCTGCGCGAATTCGGCCTCGAGGTGCACGAGGGCCTGGGCGGCACCGGCGTCGTCGGCGTGCTGCGCCGCGGCACCGGCGGCAGCATCGGCCTGCGCGCGGAACTGGACGCGCTGCCCGTCACCGAGCGCACCGGCCTGCCCTACGCCTCGCAGCGTGACGGCGTCATGCACGCCTGCGGACATGACGGCCATACCGCCATGCTGCTCGGCGCCGCCCGGCTGCTGGCGGCCGATCCGGGCTTCGCCGGTACCGTCAACTTCGTCTTCCAGCCCGCCGAGGAGAACGCGGGCGGCGGCAGCCGCATGATCGCCGACGGGCTGTTCGACCGCTTCCCGATGGAGGCAGTCTACGCGGTGCACAACTGGCCCGGCCTGCCGGAGGGCGAGATCCATACCCGCGCAGGGCCGATGATGGCCGCGGTCGACATGTTCGAGCTGCGCTTCACCGGCACCGGCTGCCACGCCGCGATGCCGCATCTGGGCGACGACCCGATCGCCGCCACCGCCGCCGACGTGGTGGCCTGGCGCCACCGCATCCACGCCAACCCGGAGCTCGGCTTCGAGGAACATGAGACCGCCGCCTTCGTGGCCGCGAAGCTGCGCGAATTCGGCCTCGAGGTGCAC
>JBGAIK010000015.1:0-37951 GCA_044225615.1 Acetobacteraceae bacterium
CGATGCCGACGCGCTCGAGGCCGCGGAAGCCCATGAGCTGGGTGAGGCGGCCGGTCTCGGCGACGGTGCCGTCGCGGCGGAGGACCTTGAGCGGCATGTTGACGCGGGCGGTGCCCTGCTCGATGCGGCCGGTCAGCACGCGGCCGAGGAAATTGTCGTAGTCGAGGATGGAGGCGACCATGGCGAAGGGGGCGGCCGCGTCGAGCTCGGGGGTGGGGACGTGGCGGAGCACGAGGTCGAACAGCGGCGAGAGGTCGCGGCGCTCGGCATCGAGGCTCTCGACGGCCCAGCCCTGGCGGCCGGAGGCGTAGAGCATCGGGAAGTCGAGCTGGTCGTCGCTGGCGCCGAGGGCGGCGAAGAGATCGAACACCTCCTCATGCACCTCGTCGGGGCGGGCATCCTGGCGGTCGATCTTGTTCACCACCACGATCGGGCGCAGGCCGCGGGCCAGCGCCTTGCCGACGACGAACTTGGTCTGCGGCAGCACGCCCTCGGCCGCATCCACCAGGACGATGGCGCCGTCCACCATGCCGAGGATGCGCTCCACCTCGCCGCCGAAATCGGCGTGGCCGAAGTGTCCACGACCCGGTCGCATGTCGCTGATTCACCCGGTGCACGCACTTGGCGAGATGGTGATGCCGCGCTCGCTCGAGGTCGTTGCGGTCGAGCGCGTGCTCGGCGACCTTCTCGTGCTCGCGGAAGGCGCCGGACTGCTTGAGGAGCTGATCGACGAGCGTCGTCTTGCCATGGTCGACATGGGCGATGATCGCGATGTTGCGGATGTCCATCGTGGGGTCCGGTCGTGCCTGGAGGGGGTTTGCTGCGGCGCACACATAGGGGATCGGGCGCGCCGATGCCAGGGGAAAGCGGCGTGCGCCGCGCAGGGCAGATCAGCCCGGTCCGACGCTGAGGGCCAGGATGCGGCTGATTTCGCGCTGGGGGCGGCCGGTTTCGGCGGTCCAGGCGTTGAAGGCGGCCTGGACCGACTTCATGGCGGATTTCGAGGTGGGCGGCGCGTCGATGACGCCCTCGCGCACCAGGGCGCGGATGACGTCGCGGGAGAGGATGTAGGCGTCCCAGCCGTTGAAGCGAAGGAAATACTGCGGCGGTGCCGCCGAGATGGAGGCGTGCTTCTTCAGATGGTCGAGCAGGCCGGCCTCGTCGGTGGTCGGCCAGGCGCGGAGGAAGGCGGCGAAGCTGCCATGGGCGGCGGCGGTTTCGGCGACGAAGCGGGCGTTGTGGATGGTGGCCTGGATCTTGGCGCCGTTGCGGACGATGGCCCTGTCCCTGAGCAGGCGGTCGAGGTCGGGCTCGGCGTAGGCGGCGACCTTGTGCGGGTCGAAGCCATCGAAGGCGGTCTCGAAGCCGGGCCATTTCTTCTCGATCACGTCCCACGAGAAGCCGGCGGAGAAGACGGCGCGCTGCGGCGGCGAGGCGAGCGGTCGTCGGGCTGGTCGAGCGGGGCGACGGGCTGGTCGGCGGGGGCGGCGAGCTGCTGGCGGCCGGCGGCACCGTGGTGGGCTCGGCTTCGGCGGGGATGGGGCGAAGGGCGGATCGGCATGGGCGGAATGATAGCCGGCCCGGCCGGGGCGCCAACTTGGCCGACTGCGACAGCGCATTTTCGCGCGTGTCGCATTGCGCAGCCGCGAGGGCGGCCATAGGGTTCGAGGCGCGAAACGCAGGGGCGGCAATGGGACTGGAGCGGGGGTTGCGCTGTGTGGACATTCGGTGAATGGAATTCGGCTGGCGAAAGTAGGAAGATGTTCTTGCTTGAAAGAGCCAAAAAACAACCGCTTGATGTGGTGCCGTGCTGCCCGCACCGCTCAACGGGCAAAGTCTTTTGCTTTTTCTTCAGAAAAAGAAGTCCTTCCTTATGTTTGACTTCCTTATCGCCGGCGGCGGCTCCGCCGGTGCGGTGCTCGCGGCGCGATTGTCGGAAGATCCGGGCACCAGGGTGCTGGTGGTGGAGGCGGCCGAACGGGGAGCGCAGCGAAGGTGCTGGCCTGCAGTATCCGGGGCGGGCGCAGTTCAACCCGGCCTGGTTCTGGACCGAGCCGGACGGCGGTGATGGGGGAGCTAAAACCAAACCGAAGCCGGCGTGGCGCGCCCGCATGAGCAGCCGAAGGTGCGCGGGCGGCGGATCGTCGCAGAACGGGATCGGGGCCAATCGCGGGCAGCTCCTCGGACTACGAGGAGTGGGTGGCGGCGGGCGCGCGGGGCTGGGGTGGGAGGCGGTGCTGCCGTTCTTCCGCAGGCTGGAGCGGGACCTGACCCCCATGACGGGCCGCTGCACGGCAGGGACGGGCCGCTGCCCATCCAGCGGGTGAAGCGGGAGGGGTGGAGCGGCTACACGCGGGCGGTGGCGAAGGCGGCGCGCTGGAGACGGCGGGGCTGGGGCCGGTGGATGATCAGGAACGGGGCGTGGGCGACCGGGTGATCCCGACGGCGTGAACATCGACGAGCGCGGGAACGGGCGAGCACGGCGCTGGCGTACCTGACGCCGGCGGTGCGGCGGCGGACCAACCTGTCCATCATGACCGACACGGCGGTGAAGCGCGTGGTGGTCGAGGGCGGGCGGGCGCGCGGGATCGAGACGGGCGGGGAGCGGATCGCGGCGCGGAACGTGATCGTGGCGTCGGGGGCGATCGGCAGCCCGGTGCTGCTGCTGCGCAGCGGGATCGGGCCGGGGGCGCATCTGATGGAGCGGGGCGTGCCCGTGGCGCTGGCGCGGCCGGGGGTCGGGGAGAATTTGCAGGAGCATCCGGCGGTGGGGCTGTCGGCCTGGCTGGCGCCGGGGATGCGGATGCCGGCGGGGGAGATCTACCACCTGCAATCGCTGCTGCGCTGGTCTTCGGGGCTGGCGGGGACGCCGGAGGGGGACATGCATGTCGCCGTCTCGGGGCGGGCGGGTGGCATGCGGTGGGGCGGCGGATCGGGTCGATGTACGGGTGGGTGAACAAATCCTACTCGAAGGGGCGGGTGCGGCTGGGGGCACGGGTGGAGGGGCCGCCGGACATCGATTTCCGCATGCTGTCGGACGCGCGCGACATGGTGCGGCTGAAGCAGTCGTTCCGGATGTGCCTGGCGATCCTCCAGGCGATGCGGCGGGACGGGGCGGTGCTGGACATCTTCCCGACCAGCTATTCGGCCAAGATCAAGACGCTGATCCGGCCGACCTTGCGCAACGGGGTGGTGATGGGAATCGCCGGGCCGCTGATGGATGCGTCCGCGCGGCTGCGGGCGCATTTCATCGGCGTGGCGATCGAGAACGCGGAGCGGCCGGAGGTGCTGGCGGCGGACGATGCGACGCTGGAGGACCATCTGCGCCGCGTGGTGGGGGGCGTGTGGCACCCGTGCGGAACGTGCCGGATGGGCGATCCGGGCGACCCGATGGCGGTGGTGGACCCGGCGGGGCGGGTGATCGGGATGGAGGGGCTGCGGGTGTGCGACGCCTCCTTGATGCCGACCATACCCTGCGCGAACCTGAACGTGCCGGTGCTGATGACGGCGGAGAAGATTGCGGACGGGATCAGGCGGGAGAGGTGAAGCAAGGGGTTCTTTTTTGGAAAAAAGAACCAAAAAACTTTTATCCGTTTGGCGCGGAGATTTCCCCGGCGCCGTCATGAAGACCAACGGATAAAAGT
This sequence comes from Acetobacteraceae bacterium, assembly GCA_044225615.1. Classification (GTDB taxonomy): domain Bacteria; phylum Pseudomonadota; class Alphaproteobacteria; order Acetobacterales; family Acetobacteraceae; genus CAIYPH01. Next base: position 3,645 of record JBGAIK010000015.1, read on the forward strand.
CTTTTTGCTTCTTTTTCTTCAGAAAAAGAAGACCTTCACTTGCCTCCTTGCCGGCATCCTCCGCCTTGGGAGGCTGAACCATGTCTTGGGACTACATCATCGTGGGCGGCGGGTCGGCCGGGTCGGTGCTGGCGAACCGGCTGTCGGCGCGCAGCGCGAACCGGGTGCTGCTGTGCGAGGCCGGCCAGGACACGCCGCATGGCAAGGTGCCGGCGGAGATTCTCGATTCGTATCCGGGCACGGTCTATTTCGATCCGCGGTTTCATTGGACCGGGTTGCGGGTGACGACGCAGGTGGTGTCGCACAATGCGGCCCCGGGCGAGCGGCCGCCGCTGCGCAAATACGAGCAGGCGCGGGTGCTGGGGGGCGGCTCCTCGATCAACGGGCAGTTCGCCAACCGCGGCGCGCCGGGCGACTATGACGAGTGGGAGCGGCGGGGTGCGGCCGGCTGGGGGTGGGAGGGGGTGCTGCCCTATTTCCGCCGGCTGGAGCGGGACATGGATTTCGACGGCCCGCTGCACGGCAGGGAGGGGCCGATCCCGATCCGGCGGATTTTTCCCGATCTGTGGAATCCGCATGCCAAGGCGGCGGCGAAGGCGTTCGAGGGGGCGGGATTTCCGTATCTGCCCGACCAGAACGGGGAATTCGTGGAGGGGCATTTCCCGATCACGATTTCCAACGCCTATGACCGGCGGGTGTCGACGGCGATCGGGTATCTCGATCCGGCGACGCGGCAGCGGGAGAACCTGACGATCTCCACGGATACGCAGGTGGACGAACTGCTGTTCGAGGACGGGGCCTGCGCCGGGGTGCGGGCGCGGGTCGGCGGCAAGGTGCAGGAATTCCGCGGCAAGGAGGTGATCCTGTCCTGCGGGGCGATCCATTCGCCGGCGCATCTGCTGCGGGCGGGGATCGGGCCGGCGGGGCATCTGCGGGAGCTGGGGATCGAGGTGCGGCACGCCCTGCCGGGGGTGGGGCAGCGGCTGATGGACCATCCGTCGATCTCGCTGTCGTCGTTCCTGCGGCCGGAGGCGCGGCTCGCCGGGCTGACCCGGCGGCACATGCTGGTGGGGCTGCGCTATTCCTCCGGCATGGAGGGGGTGCCGCGCGGGGACATGTTCGTCGCGGTCGGGACGAAGTCGGCCTGGCATGCGGTGGGGGAGCAGATCGCGTCGTTCATCCTGTTCGTGAACAAGACGTTCTCGGAGAGCGGGCAGGTGAGGCTGGCCTCGCGGTCGGCGGCGGACGAGCCGGTGGTGGAGTTCAACCTGCTGTCCGACCGGCGCGACCTGGAGCGGCTGATGGCGGGGTTCCGCATGCTGGGGGCGATGCAGCTGGGTGCCGAGATGCGCGCGGTGGCGAGCAATCCGTTCCCGGCCAGCTACACCGACCGGGTGCGGGCGATCGGGGTGGTGAGCCGGAAGAACCGGGTGATCACGGAGGTGGTGGCGAAGCTGCTGGACGGGCCGAAGGCGCTGCGCGACTGGATCATCGACCGCTGGGTGGTGGAGGGGCGGACCTTCGAGGAGGTGATGCGCGACGACGAGGCGGCGGAGGCGTTCATCCGCAAGGCGGTGATCGGGGTGTGGCATGCCTCCTGCACCTGCCGGATGGGGGCGGAGGGGGACCCGATGGCGGTGACGGACCCGGCCGGGCGGGTGCGCGGGGTGGCGGGGCTGCGGGTGGTGGATGCTTCGATCTTTCCGGTGGTGCCGTGCGCGAACACGAACATCCCGACGATCATGGCGGCGGAGAAGATTGCCGAGGCGGTGCTCGCGGGCGCGTGAGCGCTCGCTACACGATCGCGTGAAATCACGGAGACGCATCGAATCTCACGATCTTGCCAGTGGTGCCCCGCCGCCCGGGCCGCCAGCATGGATGAACCGCAATGTGCTGGTAACCCGGATCGGCAAGGCAATTTCGGAGGATTCATGAACACGACGCGCAAGATGGCGCTGGCGGCGGTCGGGCTGGCCGTTGCGGCGCTCGCGGCGCCTGCGCAGGCGGCCCTGACGCTGACGGCAGCCGGCATCAGCCTTGGATTCAGCCTGACCAACGTGGTGACGGGGTTCCCCGGATCTGGGATTGGGCCGCTCGGCCTGGCGGTTAACAGCGACGGGCACATCATCGTCGATTCGTCGTCCAACTCGACCAACTACGTGTTCAACGACGTGGACGGGCAGACGCTGGGGAATGCGCTGAGCTCGACCGCGTTCAACGCCTTTCCGCCGGCCTTCGCCTATTCGGCGGCAACCGGGAAGGTCTACGGCAGCGGCGGGTTCAGCGGGCCGAACGCAGGGAAGTTCCTGCAGCTGAACAACGACGGGTCGATCAACCATGTGATCTCGCCGAACGTCCCGGTCACCAACGGGATGTGGGCGAACCCGGTGAACGGCCACATCCTGGCGACCGGCGGCAGCGGAATCTGGGACATCGACGTGGTGACGGAGACGGCGCGGCTGGTGACGTCCTATGGCGCGTCTGACGGGCTCACCGTTTCGCTCGACGGCACCAAGGTGTTCTCGAGCAACGGCCCGGTCTTCGACATCGCCACCGGGACCCAGGTCGCGGATTTCGGCTTCGTGTCCGGCGCCGACGGCATGGGCATCATCTCCAGCACCAATGCGGCCCTGGACGGCGACCTCGTGGTCAACACCACCGACGGGCGGCTCGTGCTGGTCGATTCGGTGACGTTCTTCCAGACCGTGATCGCCAATGGCGGGTCGCGCGGGGACTACACGACACCGGACTGGACCAACGGCACGCTGCTGCTGACACAGAGCAACGACGTGCTGCGGCTGTCCTGCGGGGCGAACTGCTCGGTGGGCACGACGACGACGCCGGAGCCGATGAGCCTGGCGCTGCTGGCGGGCGGGATGCTCGGGCTGGGGCTGGTGCGCCGGCGCAAGCCGGCGGGCTGCGCGGCCTGACGGCCGCGCGCGCGGCCGCCCCGCCGACCCCGCGCGCGATACCGATGGGCGAAGGGCTCATCGGTATCAGCTGTTGACCGGCGTGGGCTGGTAGGTGCCGATGGAGTTGCCGCCGTCCACGCTGACGACCGCGCCGGTGATGTAGGACGCGGCGGGGGAGCAGAGATAGAGCACCATGCCGGCGGCGTCCCCGGGCTCCGAGTTCCGGGCCAGCGGGATGCGGGCGGTCATGCGTTCCACGTAGTCGGGCGGCAGATGGGAGAAGTCGCTGCCGGGGGCGAAGCCGGGTTCGACCACGTTGACGCGGATGCGGTGGGGGGCGAGTTCGAGCGCCTGGCCCTTGGACAGACGCTCAAGCGCGGTCTTGGACATGCAGTAGGTGACCGAGCCGGTGGGCATCTGGCGGGCGGCGCCGGAGCCGATGTTGACGATGGCGCCCTCGACCTTCTGCGACACCATCAGCCGGGCCATGTGCTTGACCACGATGAACGGGGCGCGGACGTTGACCGCCATGATGCGGTCGAACTCGGCATCCTCGAGGTTGATGAGCACGCCGGTGCGCGGATAGACGCCGGCGTTGTTGACCACGATGTCGGGCGCGCCCCATTCGAGGCCGACGAGCGCGGCGAGGTCGCGGATGGAGGCGGCGTCGGCGAGGTCGGTGCCGTGCAGCAGCGTCGCCTTCGGGTCGAGGCCGAGGCGGGAAGCGACGCCGTCGAGCCTGTCGCGGCGCAGGTCGGAGAGGCACAGGACGGCGCCCTCGCGGGCGAAGGCGGCGGCGATCCAGCCGCCATAGATGCCGGCCGCGCCGGTGACGACGACGCGCTTGCCGGTGAATGCGCCTGCGTAGTTCATGCGGATTCCTCCCTCGATCGAGCCGGCACTACCCCTCCCCCGGCCCGTCCCACAAGGGGCGGGGAGAAGTTGGCAGGTATTTCGGTTTGGTGAACGCGGGCGCTTGCGGGCGCGCATGGCTGCCCATACTCTGCCGCGATGCTGCGGTTTCTCGGACGACGGTTGCTGCTTGCCCTGCTGGTGACGCTGACGGTGCTCACCATCAGCTTCGCGCTGACGCGCCTGTCCGGGGACCTGGCCATTGCCATCGCCGGGCCGCAGGCGACGCAGGCGGACGTGGATATCATCCGCAAGGCCTACGGGCTGGACCGGCCGCTGGTGGTGCAGTTCTTCGACTGGGTGTTCTCGGCCGCGCGCGGCGATCTCGGGCGGTCGTACCTGTATCACGAGCCGGTCTCCAAGCTGATCAGCGACCGCCTGCCGGTGACGCTGACGCTGGGGCTGACCGGCCTGTCGATTGCGCTGCTCACCGCGATCCCGATGGGCATCGTGGCGGCGATGCGCGAGGGCTCGCTGCTCGATCGCGCGATCATGGCCACCGCGGTGGTCGGCCAGGCGATGCCGAGCTTCTGGCTGGCGCTGCTGCTGATCATCACCTTCGGGCTGCGCCTGGGCTGGCTGCCGATCTCGGGGGTGGACACGTGGGACGGCTACATCCTGCCCGGCGTGGTGCTGGCCTTCTCCGCCGTTCCGGCGCTGATGCGGCTGACGCGGTCGGGCATGGTGGATGCGCTGGCGTCGGACTACATCCGCACCGCGCGGGCCAAGGGGCTGAGCCGGGCCTCGGTGGTGCTGAAGCACGCGCTGCGCAACGCGGCGATGCCGGTGGTGGCGATCGCGGCGGTGCAGCTCGGCTTCATGCTGTCGGGCTCGATCGTGATCGAGAGCGTGTTCGCGCTGCACGGGGTGGGCTATCTGGGCTGGGAATCGATCAGCAAGAACGACTTCCCGGTGGTGCAGTCGGTGGTGCTGTTCCTGGCGACGATCTACATCTGCCTGACGCTGCTGGCCGACCTGCTCAACGCGTTCCTCGATCCGCGGCTGCGGGCGTCGTGACGCGGGCATGAAGCTTCCTTCCATCCGGGTGCTGGCGGCCGGGCTCGGCGGCTTCATCGTGATCGGCGTGGCGCTGATCGCCATCTTCGCGCCGCTGCTGGTGCCGCACGACCCGTTCGCGCAGGACCTCAACATGCGGCTGGTGCCGCCGTCGTTCATGGAAGGCGGGCGGCCGGACCATTTCCTCGGCACCGACCAGCTCGGGCGGGACTATTTCTCGCGGCTGATCTACGGGGCGCGCATCTCGATGCTGATCGGGGTGGCGACCGTGATCACCTCGGGGCTGATCGGCATCGCGCTGGGCATGCTGGGCGGGTTCGTCGGCGGGCGGGTGGACGACGTGGTGATGTTCATCATCACCTGCCGGCTGTCGATTCCGCTGATCCTGGTGGCGCTGGCGGTGGTGTCGCTGATCGGCAGCTCGCTGACGGTGGTGGTACTGACGCTGGGGCTGCTGCTGTGGGAGCGCTTCGCGGTGGTGGCGCGGACGACGACGATGCAGGTGCGGGCGCTGGACTACGTGTCCGCGGCGTGGGCCGCCGGCTGCTCGCGGACGCATATCGTCACGCGCGAGGTGCTGCCCAACATCGTGCATCACCTGGTGGTGGTGGCGACGCTGGAGATGGCGCTGGCGATCCTGCTGGAGGCGGCGCTGTCGTTCCTGGGCCTGGGCGTGCCGCCGCCGCTGCCCTCCTGGGGGCTGATGATCTCGGAAGCCAAGGACTACATGTTCTTCAGCCCCTGGGTGATCACCATCCCCGGGATCGCGCTGTTCGTGCTGGTGCTCGGGATCAACTTCATGGGTGACGGATTGCGCGACCTGCTCGGGGCGCAGCGCGACGTATGACCGCATCCCTGCTCAGCGTGCGCGGCCTGCGGGTCCGGTTCAGCGAGGTTTCCGAGGCGGTGCGCGGCGTCGATATCGACGTGGCGCGCGGCGAGACGCATTGCCTGGTGGGGGAGAGCGGCTGCGGCAAGTCGGTCTCCTCGCTGGCGGTGATGGGGCTGCTGGCGCGGCGCGGCATCCGCACGGCGGACCGGCTGGAGTTCGCGGGGCAGGATCTGCGGGGCCTGTCGGAAGCGGCGATGTCGAAGCTGCGCGGCGACAAGCTGGCGATGATCTTCCAGGAGCCGATGACCAGCCTGAACCCGGCCTACACGATCGGCTCGCAGATGGCCGAGGTGCGGATGCGCCATCGCGGCGGGACGAAGCGGCAGGCGCTGGACCGGGCGGCGGGGCTGCTGGAGCGGGTGGGGATCACGGCGCCGGGGATGCGGCTGGCGCAGTTCCCGCACCAGCTGTCGGGCGGCCTGCGGCAGCGGGTGATGATCGCCATGGCGCTGATGTGCGACCCGGAGCTGCTGATCGCCGACGAGCCGACCACGGCGCTGGACGTGACGGTGCAGGCGCAGATCCTGCGGCTGCTGGCGGAACTGCAGCGCGAACTGGGGCTGGCGATCCTGCTGATCACGCACGACCTCGGCATCGTGGCGCGCATGGCGCACCGGGTGAGCGTGATGTATGCGGGCCGGGTGGTGGAGAGCGCCTCGGCGCAGGACCTGTTCGCCGCCCCCAGCCACCCCTACACGCGCGGCCTGCTCGATTGCGTGCCGATCCCGGGCAAGATCGCGCGCGGGGCGCCGCTGGGCTCGATTCCCGGGACGGTGCCGCGCATCCCGATGGGCTTCGTCGGCTGCGGGTTCCGCGACCGCTGCGCCCATGCGACGGCGGCGTGCGCGCAGGACGTGCCGGTGCAGGCGGTCAGCGACATCCATCGCTACGAGTGCCGCCTGCCGCCCGGCTGGATCGCGGAGCGGGCGGCATGACGGCGGCGATCGAGGTCCGCGACGTCGAGAAGGTGTTCCGCCAGTCGACCGGCGTGTTCAGCCCGCCGCGGATGGTGCGCGCGGTGGACGGGGTGAGCTTCACCGTGCCGTCGGGCGGGTGCTTCGGCATCGTGGGCGAATCGGGCTGCGGCAAGTCCACGCTGGCACGGCTGATCCTGGGGCTGCATCCGGCGACCGGCGGCAGCGTGCTGGTGGATGGCCAGGACCTGGGCGCGATGGACCGGCGCGCGCGGGCGCGGCTGATCCAGCCGGTGTTCCAGGACCCGTTCAGCTCGCTGAACCCGAAGCGGCGCATCCGCGACATCGTTGGCCTGCCGCTGGCCGCGCAGGGGATCGGCGGCGCCGAGATCACGCGGCGCGTGGGCGAGATGCTGGAGCGGGTGGGGCTGCGCACCGAGATGGCGGAGCGGCAGCCGGCGCAGCTCTCGGGCGGGCAGCGGCAGCGGGTGGCGATCGCCCGCGCCCTGGTGCTGGGGCCGCGCATCGTGGTGTGCGACGAGCCGACCTCGGCGCTGGACGTGTCGGTGCAGGCGCAGATCCTGAACCTGCTGGCGGAGCTGCGCCGCGATCTGGGGCTGACCCTGGTGTTCATCAGCCACAACCTGGCCGTGGTGGAGCATATCTGCGACGAGGTGGCGGTGATGTATCTCGGCCGCGTGGTCGAGCATGCCGACACCGACGCGCTGTTCCGCAGCCCGACCCATCCCTATACCCGCGCGCTGCTCGCCTCGGTGCTGACGCCGGAGCCGGGGCTGGGCATTCCCGATGTCGGGCTGGGCGACAGCTACCCCGACCCGGCCAACGTGCCGCCGGGCTGCCGCTTCCACCCGCGCTGCCCGATCGCCGAAGCGCGCTGCCGCAGCGAGACGCCGGCGCCGCGGATGGTGAACGGGCGCAGCGTGGAGTGTATGGTGGTCTGAGCCGCCACGGAGACCTGCCGATGCGCCTTCCCGCCCTTGCCGCGCTTGCCGTTCTTGCCGCGTTGCCCGCCCATGCCGCCGACCCGGCAGCGGGAGAGCGGGTGTTCAAGGCGCAATGCGGCGCCTGCCATTCGCCGCTGGCGGGCAAGAACCTGGTCGGCCCCAGCCTGCACGGCATCGTCGGCCGCCATTCCGGCCAGGTGGACGGGTTTCGCTATACGGCGGCCAACAAGAACGCCAACCTGACCTGGGACGAGGCGACGCTCGATACCTACCTGGCCAATCCGCGGGCGATGATCGTGGGCACCACGATGACCTATGTGGGGCTGAAGAACGAGACCCAGCGGGCCGACCTGATCGCCTATCTCGGCACGCTGAAATAAATCGCGCGCGCCGCCGTCCGGGACGTTGACGACTCGACATGCCCGGCTGACAAGCGGGGGCATGTCGCTTTCCCGCCGTGCCGCACTCTCGGGCCTGATCGCCGCACCGGTGATGGGCCGCTCCGCCCGTGCGCAGCTCGCGCCCGAGGGCGGTCCGGCGGCGCCGCGGCCGGGCCCGCCGCCGCGCTGGCAGCGCTTCGCGGCCCGCTGGCCGCTGCCGGACGGGCGGCCGGCGATTACCATCGTCATCGACGACCTGGGCGTGGTTCATGGCGGCACCCAGCGGGTGGTGGCGCTGCCGGGACCGCTGACGCTGGCGTGGTTTCCCTTCGCCCGGTCGCTGCCCGAGCAGGTCGGCGCCGCCGTCGCGCAGGGGCACGAGGCGATCCTGCACATGCCGATGCAGGCCACCGGCAATTCCATCGCGTGGACGGGGCCGAACCCGCTGCGGGTCGATCTGCCCGCCGCCGAGAACCTGCGCCGGCTGCAGGCGGCGCTTGATGCCGTGCCCGACACGGTCGGGCTCAACAACCACATTGGCAGCGTGGCGACGCGCGACCAGGCGCTGATGGACCTGGTGGCGCAGGAGGCCAGGCGCCGCGAGATGCTGGTGCTGGACAGCGTGACGATCGGGCACAGCCTGGCCTATCGCCAGGCCGCGCTTGCCGGGGTGCCGGCCGCGGCGCGCGACATCTTCATCGACTACATGGCCGACGCGGGCGTGATCCGCGGGCAGCTGGCGCTGATCGAGGCCGTGGCGCGGCGGCACGGCAACGTCATCGCCATCGGCCATCCCTGGCCGCTGACGGTGGAGGCGCTGGAGGCATGGGTGCCGACGCTGGCCAATCGCGGCTTCGCGTTGTGGCCGCTGTCGGCGACGGTGGCGTGGCGCAACGAGATTGCGCCGGGATAGGGTAGAGCGTGATCGCTTGAGGCCGAAGGCCGGAAGGCGTGAATCACGCGATCAAACAAGGTCTTGCCAGATCAGGATGGGTTCGACATGAAGCAATCCTGATCGAGGCCCGGACGAACGGGCGCGCGCAGCAGGGGAAATCGGGCGATGTCGGAGAACTGGGACAAGACGGTTGCGGCGGCGATGAAGATCCTGGGGGACAAGGGCAAGGTGCCGCCGATGTCGTCGGCCCTGTCCTCGGGCATCGATGCCGGGAGGAAGGTGGCCAAGGAGACGGCGAAGGCGGCGTCGGAATTGCAGGCCAAGGTGGTGGAGCTGCAGAAGTCGGTGGGCGACGTGCTGCGCGCCGCCCAGCAGTTCCAGACGGCGATCGACAAGGACAATCTGGGGCTTGATCCGAAGAACGCGGACGACGCGAAGAAGATCAAGCAGGCGCGCGCGGTGATCGACCGCTATTTCGACACCGCGATCAAGGCGACGACCGCGGGGCTCGATCCGGCGACCAAGCTCGACAACGCGATCGGCACGTTCCTCAAGTCGTAGTGTGCGATCGCTGGAGGCCGAAGGCGGAATGCGTGAATCACGCGATGAAACAAAGCCTTGCCAGATCATGATTGGTTCGACTTGAACTGATCATGATCTGGAAACCTGTCCCTGTAACGGCTGATTTTGCATCTCGACGCGGCGCGGGTGTGGTGATTCTGTTTCTGCATGAGCAAAGTGTTTCGCCCCTGGAAGATCGACGAGGTGTGGCTGTTGCCGCCGTCGGTGGCGAATTTCGATGCCGGCTGGCCACACCCGGCCCATCTGATCCGTGACTTGGTAAGCGAGGAACTCATTGCACCGCGATCATGGCGGCCTACACGGAGGCGTGAAGGGCTACCCGCCCTACCACCCGGCGATGATGGTGGCGCTGTTGCTGTATGCGTATCACCAGCAGGGTCTATTCGTCGCGGCGGATCGCGCGTGGCTGCGAGGAGCGGTTGGACTTCCAGGCAGTGACCGCGCTGAACCGGCCGGATTTCCGCACCATCAGCGAGTTCCGCCGGCGCCACCTCGATGCACTGGCCGGCCTGTTCGTGCAGGTGCTGGCGCTGTGCCGCAAGGCCGGGCTGGTGGGGCTGGACCACGTGGCGGTTGACGGCACCAAGCTCAAGGCCAATGCGTCCAAGCACAAGGCGATGAGTTACGCCCGCATGGTCGAGGCCGAGGCGGCGCTTGGCCGCGAGGTGGAGGACTGGCTGGCCCGGGCGCAGGCGGAGGACGCGGCCGAGGATGCTGAGCATGGCAGCACACGCCGCGGCGACGAGCCGCCGGACTGGATGCGCGACAAGCAGGCCCGGCTGGCCCGGATCCGCGCCGCCAAGGCCGAGCTTGAGGCCGAGGCCCGCGCGGCAGGAAGCGGCCCGGCCGCCGCCGCCCTCAACCCCGATGGCAGCCCAGGCCGCGACCGGGCCGAAAGCCCAGCCGCACGCCCGGCCAGCCCAAGCCCAGTGCGCAGCGCAACCCCACCCGATCCGCAAAGCCGCATCGCCTTGAAGGCCCCGGACGGCTTCTGGAGCTACAACGCCCAGGCCGCGGTCGACGCCGACGCCCAGGTCATCGTCGCCCACCGCCTCACCAACAACGCCGCCGACCACGACGCCCTGCTGCCGCTGCTCGACGCGGTGGCCGCAAACACCGGCGGCGCCGCCGGCGAGTCTCCGCCGACAATGGCTTCTGCTCCGAGGCCAATCGCCGAGGGCCTCATCAGGCGCACCGTGCGCGGCTACGTCGCGGCCGGACGCGCCAGCACGCCGGATGGCGGCGCCAAAGGTGGCAGGCTGGTCCAGGCCATGCGCGCCAGGCTGCGACAGGGCGGCCATCGAAGTCGCTACCGGATGCGCAAATACGTCGTCGAGCCTGTCTTCGGACACATCAAGCAGGCCAGAAACTTCCGACAGTTCCTCCTCCGCGGCATCGACAAGGTCAAATGCGAATGGGCACTCATCTGCACCGCCCACAACCTCGCAAAGCTCACCACCTGAGCGGCCAGCGTCCCTCATTTCAGCCGCCTGAACATACCCACTCAAAAAACCAGTAGGCGTTACAGGGACAGGCTCCTAGCCCGTCTTTCTCACAGTATCACGCGGCGCTGGCGATCTGCTGTCCGCGTCTGGCACCTTTCGTCGCTTGCCTGGACACGTGTCCAGGCGGCGCTCCTCAAGGCACCAGTCACGAACATCAGATTCGCCATGATTGTGTGCGTCAAGTTCTGCAAAAATGTGTGATGTCAGGCGGCGTGACGAACAGGTTTTCTTGTGCTCTCTGAGATCGTCCATGTTGATGTATCGATGCGCCTCGAGCCAGTTTTCGTGGGTCTCGACGGCGAGGAGCTCGTATGAGACGACAGCATGATACCGCGTTGGGAAAGATGCGGACGACGTAGGTGCGTCGTCTGAACTCTTCGTTGAGCCCATCGAGCATGTTGGTGCTCTTGAGGTGCTTATGGTGTTAATCAGGGGAGGCGATAGAAGGTGAGGGTTTCCTCGATGTCGCCATGGCCCAGGCGACGAGGCGGGGATATCGGCTGCCCCATTTGGCGATCAGGCGGCGAGGTCGCGGCGGGCCTCGTCGATGATGCGGCGGTCGTAGAGCCAGCGCAGTTCCTGCAGGCAGTCGTCGTCGGCCTTGCGCGGCAGGTGGTCCAGCGCGTTGCGCAGGAAGTGCACGTAGCAGCGTTGGAAGGCGGGCTCGGGTAGGACTTCGCGGATGGCGGCGCGCAGGCCTGCGTGATCATCGGCGACGATGAGTTCGACGCCGTTCAGGCCGCGCTTGCGCAATGCCAGCAGGAAGTCCTTCCAGGACGAGCGGCTCGCGGTTGGCCATCTCGACGGCGAGGATCTGGGCGCGACCGTCGATCCGATCCCGACCACCGCGACGGCGGCCTGGCTGCCGACGATGCCGCCCTCGCGCACCTTCTCGTAGCGGGCGTCGAGGATGAGGTAGAGCAGGGCTCTGCGAGCGGGCGATTGGCGAAGGCGGCCAGGCTCTCATCGAGGCGCGTGTTGATGGCGGAGATGGCGGAGGCCGAGACGGCGTGTCCGCACAGCTCCTCGGTGATCGCCTTGACCTTGCGGGTGGAGACGCCCTGGACATACATCTCGGCCAGGGTGGCCGCAGCGCCTGCTCAGGCGCTGGTAGCGCTCGAACAGCTCGGTGGAGAAGCGGCCGTCGCGGTCTGCGGCACCCGCAGTTCGAGCTTGCCGACCCGGAGTGACGAGGGTTCGCGTGCTTAATGGCCGGAGCGGTAGGCGAGCCTGGTGGGGGTGCGCGCTCGCGCGCCGGCGCCGATCGCGTCGGTCATCTCGGCTTCGGTATCTCCTGCATCGCGCGAACCACGTCGCGCAGTTGATCGGGTTGGCCGCCCAGCAGGTCTTTGACCGCGGCGATGGCAGGCCCAGTTCGGTCCTGGTCATGGTGGGGTCTCCTGCGGAGTTGGTGACGTTGAACATCACCAGCCTGCCATGACCGCCAGCATCAGGCGATTTGCAGAACCTTCGGCACGCTACTTTCGCCATCACCACATGCTCCTGTGAAATCCGGGCTAGTGTCCCGATTCCGAAGTTCCCTTTCGTCGCTTGCCTGGACACGTGTCCAGGCGGCGCTCCTCAAGGCACCAGTCACGAACATCAGATTCGCCATCACCACATGCTCCTGTGAGAAATCCGGGCTAGGCCGGCGGGGGCGGACGCAGCAGCATCAGGGCGATCAGCGACAGGACGGTCAGGCTGCCCGACAGCGCGAGCGCGGCCAGCGGCCCGGCATTGTCGAGCAGCAGGCCGAACAGCAGCGGTGCGGCGGCCTGCAGGATGCGGCCGGGGGCGGCGAGCAGGCCGGTGCGCAGACCGTAGGCGGCGGGGCCGAACAGCGCGAGCGGCAGGGTGCCGCGGGCGATGGTGAGCAGGCCGTTGCCGCCGCCGTGCAGGAGCACGAAGGGGATGGCGGCGGCGGCGCCGAAGCCGGCCAGCAGCGCGGCGCCGATCGGGTGCAGCGCGGTGGCCAGCCGGGCGGAGAGCATCGGCGAGGCGCGCTGGAGCAGGGTGAACTCCACCACCCGGGCCGCGACCTGCGCCGGACCCATCAGCGAACCGGCCAGGATCGCGGCCGCCGGCGAGGCGCCGAGGGCGCCGAGCAGGCGGGGCAGATGGGTGCCGAAGGCGGTGGAGACGAAGACCGAGGCGGCGAACACCGCGCCCAGCACGATCATCGTCCAGGGCACGCCGCCGGATGCGGCGGCCGGCGGCGGCGCGGGCGGCGGCGGCGGCGCTTTCGGCACCAGCAGCCGGTTCAGCGGCAGGCCGAGCACGAGATGCAGCGCCGCCCAGGCGAGGCAGGCGCCGCGCCAGCCGAATGCCTCGATGAACAGGGCGCTGGCCGGCCATCCCACCGTGCTGGCGAAGCCGGCGAACAGGGTTATGCCGGTTATCGCGTTGCGCGCCGTGCGGCCGTAGAGCCCGGCCACGGTGGCGAAGGCCGCCTCGTACAGTCCGAACCCCATGCCCGCGCCGATGACCAGCCAGCCGGCCGCGAGACCGGCCAAGCCATGCGCCAGCGACAGCAGCGCGAGCCCGGCGGCGAAGACGAGGTTGGTCGCCGCCAGCACGTCGCGCCCGCCGTGGCGGTCGATGATGCGGCCGGCGAGCGGGCCGAGCAGGCCGGAGAACAGCAGCGAGGCCGAGAAGATGCCGAAGAACCAGGCATGCGGCAGGTTCAGCTCGGCCGAGATCGGGTCGGCGAAGACCGCCGGCAGGTAGTAGGTGGAGCCCCAGGCGAGCGTCTGGGTGATGCCGAGGGTGGAGACGACGACGCCGCGCTGCATCGAGGGCTAGGCTTGCCCGCGTTCGTACCAGCCGCGCGACGCCCGGACGATGCGCACCACCGAAAGCATGACCGGCACCTCCACGAGCACGCCGACCACGGTAGCGAGTGCGGCGCCCGACTGGAAGCCGAACAGGGCGATGGCGGCGGCGACCGCGAGCTCGAAGAAGTTGCTCGCCCCGATCAGCGCCGAGGGGCCGGCCACGCACCATTCGACGCCGAGCCGGCGGTTCAGCCAGTAGGCGAGGCCGGCGTTGAAATAGACCTGGATCAGGATCGGCACCGCCAGCAGCGCGATGACCAGCGGCTGGCGGATGATCTGCTCGCCCTGGAGGCCGAACAGCAGCACCAGGGTCGCCAGCAGGGCGGTGAGCGAGAGGGGGGAGAGCCTGGCCAGCATCCGTGCGAGCGCCGGTGGGCCGCCCCAGGCGAGCAGGGTGCGGCGCCAGAGCTGGGCGGCGGCCACCGGCACCACGATGTAGAGCACGACCGAGAGCAGCAGCGTCTGCCAGGGCACGGTGATCGAGGACAGGCCGAGCAGCAGGGCCACGATGGGGGCGAAGGCCACCACCATGATCGCGTCGTTCAGCGCCACCTGGGAGAGGGTGAAATGCGGCTCGCCGTCGACCAGGTTGGACCAGACGAAGACCATGGCGGTGCAGGGGGCGGCGGCGAGCAGGATCAGGCCGGCGATGTAGCTGTCGATCTGGGCGGCCGGCAGCAGCGGGCGGAACAGGCCGGCCACGAAGATCCAGCCGAGCAGCGCCATCGAGAACGGCTTGACCAGCCAGTTGATGCCGACGGTCGCCGCGATGCCGCGCCAGTGGCGGCCGACCTCGGTGAGCGCGGCCGGGTCGATCTTCAGCAGCATGGGCACGATCATCAGCCAGACCAGCAGCGCGACCGGCAGGTTGACCTCGGCCACGGTGGCGGCGCCGATGGCGTGGAACAGGCCGGGCATGGCCTGGCCCAGCGCCACGCCGGCGACGATGCACAGCGCCACCCACAGGGTGAGGAAGCGCTCGAACAGCCCCATCGCCGGCGCGGGGGCGCCGGCCGCGCGTTCGCTCACGCGACGACCTTCGGTCGCGCTCACGCGACGACCTTCGGTCGCGCTCAAGCCACCGCCTCCGTCCGGGCGCCGCAGCAGGCGGCGGGGGCGGGTTCCGGCGCGCAGCCGCACCCGGCCGCACCGGTGGCCTTGGCTGCCGCGTCCTCGGCGCAGCAGGCAGTGGACAGCGCCGGCGCCGGGCCGCAGCAGGACGCGGCCGCCTCGGCCGGGCGGGTGCTGCACACGCCGGTCTCGGGCAGGTCCAGCTCCACCCGGCGCGCCGCGGCCATGTCGCCGGCCAGCGCCGCGGCGATCGAGCGCACCTGCTCGTGGCCGGTGGCGAGCAGGAAGGTCGGCGCGCGGCCGTAGCTCTTGATGCCGGCGATGTAGAAGCCCGGTTCGGGGTGGGCGAGCTCGACCGCGCCGTGCGGGCGCACGGTGCCGCAGCTGTGCAGGTTGGGGTCGATCAGCGGGCCGATGGCGGCGGCGCATTCGAGCCAGGGATCGAGGGCGAGCCGGATCTCGCGCAGCATGGCGAGGTCGGGGCGGAAGCCGGTGGCGACGATCATGCGCGCGGCGGAGAAGGTGGCGGCGCGTCCGGCATGGTCGCCCGTGATGCGCAGCCCGCCCTCGGTGCGGGCGATCCCGGCGATGCGGAATGGCGCCACCACCTCGACCGCGCCGCTCTCGACCAGGGCGCGGCCCTGCATGCCCAATTCGCCGCGCTCGGGCAGGGCGTCGGCTGCCTCGCCGCCGAACGCCGCCTCGATATTGTCCTTGCGCAGCATCCACAGGATGCGGGTGCCGGGCGCCTCGGCGCGCAGGGCGGCCAGATCGATCAGCGCGTTCAGCGCCGAGTGGCCGCTGCCGACCACGGCCACGGTGCGGCCGGCATAGGTCGCGCGGTCGGCGCCGAGCACGTCGGGAATGCCGGCGGCGATGCGGTCGGCCGCCTCGGCCTCGCCCGGGGCCGGCAGCCCGTCGGCGCCGGCGGGATTCGGGCTGAACCAGGTGCCCGAGGCGTCGATGACGGCGCGGGCCTGCACGCTGTCCGCGCCGGCGATGCGCAGCACGAAGGGGAGGGCCTCACGGCCGGCAGTGCGCACCTTGTCGGCGTTGAGGCGGGTGACGGCCGTCACCCGGGCATCGAAGCGGACGAACGGGGCGAGGGCGGCGGCGAGCGGCGCCAGGTAGCGGTCGGCCAGCGCGCCGCCGGTGGGGACCTGGTCGAGCGGCGGGTGGGTCCAGCCGCGCGTGGCCAGCAGCGCGGCCGCCTGGGCGTCGACGCACCAGCGCCAGGGGGTGAACATGCGGACATGGTGCCACCGGCGCACCGCATGGCCGGCGGCGGGGCCGGCCTCCAGCACCAGCGGCGCCATGCCGCGGGCCAGGACATGGGCGGCGGCGGCGAGGCCGACGGGACCGGCGCCGATGATGGCGACCGGCAGGGAGGAATCGCTCATGAGGCAGCCTTTCGTTCGGAGGCGGACGGCGTGGCGGGCAGACAGGCGGAGAGGCCCCGGCCGCAGCAATTCTCGGTCAGGAAGCCGACCAGCGCGCCCATCGCGGCGAAATCCGCCGCGTAGAGCAGCTGGCGGCTGGCGCGGCGCTGAGACAGCAGCCCGGCGCGGTGCAGGTGCTGGACATGGAAGGTGAGCGAGGAGGGGGGGATGCCCAGCCGCTCGGCGATGATGCCGGCCGACAGCCCGTCCGGGCCGCTTTCGACCAGCATGCGGAAGATCGCGAGCCGGGTGTCGTGCGCCAGCGCGGCGAGGGCCTGCACGGCCTGGGGAGAGTCCATGGCCACCACCTTTCGAGGAACATCAAACGATGGGTGGCGATCATTGTCAACGAGATTTTGAGAAAGTTCGTATGGTCGCTTCAGGCCGGCTGCCGGCGCGGTGCCGCGGCCACGGGAAGGGCGAGGGTGACGGCAAGGCAGACGGCCAGCATCGCGCCGGAGCCCCACAGGCAGGCGACCAGCCCGCCGGCCTGGGTCAGCGCGCCCGACAGGACGATGCCGAGCAGGCGCCCGCCGGCATTGGCGGCGTAGTAGAAGCCGACATCCTCGGCCGCCTTCGCGGAGCCGGCATAGGCCAGGATCAGGTAGGAATGCAGCGAGGAGATGACGGCGAAGGCGAAGCCGAAGACGCAGAGGCCGGCCGCCACCAGCAGGTCCGGACGCGGCAGGGCGCCGGCGGCGACGATGCCGGCGAGCACGAGTGGGATGGCGGCCAGCACCATGCCCCACAGCCGCGCCTCCGGCACCTCGCGCGACAGCCCGTCGGCGCTGCGGCGGATCACCGCCGGGGCGGCGGCCTGGACGAGGCCGTAGCCGATGGTCCAGGCGGCGAGGAAGCCCGCGACCTGCGTGTAGCCCCAGCCCTGGCCGTAGAGGAACACGGGCAGCCCGACCACGAACCAGACGTCGCGGGCGCCGAACAGCGCCACGCGGGCGGCGGCCATCAGGTTGATCGCCCGCGACTTGGCGAACAGCTCGCGGAAGGATTTCGACGCCTTGGCCTTGCCCAGCGCGCGCGGCAGGCTGGCGGCGACGCCGGCGAGCACGACGGCCAGCAGCCCCGCCATCAGCCACAGCGCGGCGGTGAACCCGACCGTCTCCAGCAGCAGGCCGCCCGCGAAGAAGCCGAGCCCCTTCATCGCGTTCTTGGAGCCGGTGAACCACGCCACCCAGCGGAACAGCTGGCCCGACCCGCCTTGCGACGTCGCCTTGATCGCCGATTTGGAGGCGGTCTTGGTCAGGTCCTTGGCCACGCCGGCGATGCCCTGCGCCGCGACCGCCCAGGCCACCGACAGCGCCGGCCCCCAGCCCGGATCGAGCGCCGAGAGCAGCAGCAGGCCGGCGATCTGCAGCGACAGGCCCGTCATCAGCATGCGCGGAATGCCGAAGCGCAGCGCGAGCCAGCCGCCGCCGAGATTGGCGAAGATGCCCGCCGCCTCGTAGAGCAGGAACAGCAGGGCGAGCATGAACGGGGTGTAGCCCAGGCGGTAGAAATGCAGCAGCACCAGCATGCGCAGCGCGCCGTCGGTGAGCGTGAAGCCCCAGTAGCTGGCCGTGACCACCGCGTAGTTGCGCATCAGACGCCCCTTTCGCCGACGATGGCGGCGAGGTCCACCATGCGGCAGGCATAGCCGGCCTCGTTGTCGTACCAGGCATAGACCTTCAGCATCGTTCCATTGGTGACCAGGGTGCTCGGCCCGTCGACGATGGCGCTGCGGGTGTCGTTGACGTAGTCGGCCGAGACCAAGGGCCGGGTCTCGAAGCCGAGGATGCCGGCCAGCGGGCCTGCGGCGGCGGTGGCGAACAGGGCGTTGACCTCAGGTGCGGTGACCGGCCGGGCCATCTCGAAGACGCAGTCGGTCAGGCTCGCGTTGAGCACCGGGGCGCGCACGGCGTGGCCGTCCAGCCTGCCCTTCAGCTCCGGGTAGATCAGCGCGATCGCGGTCGCGCTGCCGGTCGTGGTCGGCGCCAGCGACAGCATGGCCGAGCGGGCCCGGCGCAGGTCCTTGTGCGGCGCGTCGACGATGACGTTGGTGTTGGTGGGATCGTGGATGGTGGTGATCTGGCCGTGGCGGATGCCGATCGCCTCGTGCAGCACCTTGACCACCGGGGCCAGGCAGTTGGTGGTGCAGGAGGCGGCGGTCAGCAGCCGGTGCTGGGCCGGGTCGTAGCGATCGTGGTTGACGCCGACGACGACGTTGAGCGCGCCGGCCTCCTTCACCGGGGCGGCGACAATGACCCGCTTCACGCCGCGCTCGAAATAGCCGGCGAGCTGGTCGGCGGTGAGGAACCGGCCGGTGCATTCGAGCACGAGGTCGCAGCCGAGCTCGCCCCAGGGCGCGCCGCCGGGCGTGGGCGCGTCGCTGAAGCCGATGCGGCGGTCGCCGACCAGAATGGCGTGGGCCTCGTGCGCGAAGCGCTCGCGCCAGCGGCCGTGGATGCTGTCGAATTCCAGCAGATGCGCGGCGGTCGCCGCCCCGCCCTTCACCTCGTTGACATGCACCACGTCGAGCCGGTTGCCGGCGCGGGGATCGTCCGCCTCGCGCGCCATGCCGCCCAGCGCGGCGCGCAGCGCGAGGCGGCCGATGCGGCCCATGCCGTTGATGCCGACGCGCATGCTTCAGCGCCCCGCCGCGAGCGCGCCGCCGGCCAGCTCGTCGAGCCGGGCCTTCATCGCCATGCGGTCGAGCGAGGCGAAGGGCAATGCCAGGAAGATGTCGATGCGCCGGCGCAGCCCGGCATAGAGCTCGTTGAGCAGCGCGGCGCGCTCCACGTCGCTGCCGGTGAACCTGGCCGGGTCCGGCAGCGGCCAGGCGGCGGTGACCGCGACGCCGCCGAAATCCGGGCATTCCTGGCCGTCCGGCGTGTCGCACAGGGTGATGACGAAATCCATCCGCGGCGCGCTGGGGCCGGTGAATTCGTTCCAGGACTTGCTGCGCAGGGCGGCGGTGTCGTGGCCGAGCGCGTGGAGCCTGGCGATCACCTCCGGGTTGGGGCGGTCGGCCGGGGCGGAGCCGGCCGACCAGGCGCGGAAGCGGCCGCCGCCGTGCCGGTTGAGCAGCGCCTCGGCCATGATCGAGCGGGCGGAGTTGTGGGTGCACAGGAACAGCACGTTGAATGCGGGGGTCATGCCCTGATCCTCTTCCGGCCATGGGGGGAGCAGCCGCGACAGGTCCCCGCACAGCTCGGGGCGCCCGCCGCAGCAGGTTTCGGTGAGAAAGCCGAGCAGCCGGCGCAGGCCATGGATGCGCGCGGCATGGATGATCTGCCGCCCCTGCCGGGTGGCCTGGGTGAGGCCGGCGCGCTCGAGCGCGGCGAGGTGGAACGAGGCGGTGGAGGCGGGCAGGCCGAGCCGGGCCGACAGCTCGCCGGCCGGCAGGCCGCTGGGACCTGCGGCCATCAGCAGGCGCAGCAGGCCTAGGCGGGCCTCCACGGAGAGGGCGGCGAAGGCGGCCGCGGCTTCGGTTGATTCCATGATTCCAGTTTGGCCGAAGTGTCGGCTGGACGCAAGCTACCCGCGCCCGAGCCGGCGCAGTGCCGCCAGCCCGGCCAGCGTGACCAGCGCGAGATGGCCGAAGGCGAGGCCCCAGCCGGCGACGCCGTCGCCGCCCGCGAGGTCGAGCACGAGGCCCACGCCGAGCGGGCCGAGGAACCCGCCGGCATAGCCGGCCATCGAGTGCAGCCCCATCGTGGCGCCGCGCAGCGCGGGGTCGGCGGCCTGCACGGTCCCGGCGGTCAGCGCCGAACTGTCGAGATAGATCGCCGCGTTCCAGGCCAGCACGGCGAGCGCGGCGAGCAGGATGCCGGCGCCCGTGGTCCAGCCGGTGAGCAGCGACAATGCGGCGGCCGCGGCCATGGCCCAGAGCACCACGCGGGCGCGGCCGTGGCGCTGCGCGGTCTCGTTGCCGGTGATCGAGACCGCGATGCCGAGCAGGCCGGCGAGGGTGAACAGCGTCGCCGGGCCGGGCAGCCATGCCGGGGCGCCGAGGCGCGCGACGGTGGCGGCCAGAAAGGTGACCGCCCAGGCGCGCAGCGCGGCAAGCTCCCAGGTATGGACGGTGTAGCCGATGATCCAGGCCATCGCCCGGCGGTTCGCGAGCACCGGCCGGAAATCCAGCAGGCCGCGGCGCGGCGCGGCGGCGGGCGGGGTTGGCGGCAAGGCCCGCAGGGCGATGGCGAAGGCGCCGGCGGCGGCCAGGGCGCCGGCCAGGAAGGCCGCGCGGGGCCCGGCCAGATGGTCCAGCGCGCCGGCCAGCGCGAACGAGACCGCGCCCGCGATGCCGACGCCGGCCGCGTGCCAGGACACCGCCCGCGACTGCGCCGCGCCCTCCATCCGGTCGGCGATGGCCTTGAGCCCCGGCATGTAGGCCCCGGCCCAGCCGAATCCCGCCAGCGCGCGCATGGCGAGGCCGGTCCAGAACCCGTCGGCCAGCAGCGCGAAGCCGAGATGCGACAGCGCGGTGAGCGCGGTGCCGGCGAGGTAGACGCGCCGGGCCGGCACCCGGTCGGTCAGCGCCAGCAGCACCGGCACGGCCGGGACGTAGGCGGCGAAGAAGATGCCGACGAGCCAGCCGGCCTCGGTCTTGGACAGGCCCCAGGCGGCGATGTAGCCGGGCAGCAGCGCCGGCAGCGTGAAGGCGCCGATCTGGGTCAGCACCTGGGCCGCCACGATCGCCGCGACGAAGCCGCGAAGGCCGGACGGCATGGCGTCTCCCCGGGACGGATCGTGCGGCGGCGAGGCTAGGCGATGCGGTCGGGCCGGGCCAGTCGCGGGCCGCTCACCCCCGTGCGGCCAGGCCGATCCAGCCGGAGGCCGCCATGTAGCCGGCGATCACCAGCATCAGCACGCCGGACGCGTGGGGCGCGCGGCGCGCCAGCGTGGCGAAGCCCGGCCAGCGGCGGCCGGCCGCGCCGGCGCCGAACGCGGCGGCCACGCCGACCGATACCATCGTGACCGCCAGCCCGACGCTGAAGAACCCGACCAGCGCCACGCCGAGGGTGAACTGCCTGAGCTGCAGGCAGAGCAGCAGCACGGTGACGGCGGCCGGGCACGGGATCAGCCCGCCGGTCAGCCCGAACATGACGATCTGCCAGGTGGTCACCGGCCGGCCGTCGAAGCGGCGGCGGATGTCCTCGGCATGTGCGCGCGCATGCGCGTCCCATGCTCCTCGTCCGGCCTGGCGCTCCGGCAGCGTGGGTTTGAACGTGGTCATGGTGATGGTGGCCGTGATCGTGCCCATGGTGATGGAGGTGGTGATGGTGGTGATGGTGATCGTGGTGCCCGCGCGGCGGCCGCGCATCGCGCCAGACGCGCCACAGCATCCAGCCCGCCACGCCGGCCACGATCGCTGCGGAGGCGAGCTGGAGGTAGGGCTCGGCCGCCTCCGCCGTCAGGCCCCGGGCGACATGGAGGCCGCCGAGCGCGATCACCCAGACCACCGCCGTGTGGGACAGCGCGGCGGCCAGCCCCAGCAGCACCGCCTGCCCGGCCGTGCCGCGCACCGCGATGATGAAGCCGGCCATCATCGTCTTGGAATGCCCGGGTTCCAGCCCGTGCAGCGCGCCGAGCAGGATCGCGGTGGGGACGAACAGCCAGGCATGGGCGGCGCCCTGCTGCAGCAGGTCGGGGAACGACTGCATCGGTCGGATTCCTACAGGTATTTCGACAGGGCCTTGAACTCGGCCAGCGCCTGGCCGGCGGTCATCCCGCCTTCGGCCACGGCGTCGCCGACGCAATGTTCCATGTGATCCTGGATCAGGGTGCGCTTGGCGGCGTGGATGACGCTCTCGACCGACTGGAGCTGCTGGGCGAGCTCGAGGCAGGCGCGGTTGGCCTCGAACATGGCGAGGATGGCGGCGAGCTGGCCGTGCGCCTGCTTCAGGCGCCGGACGATCTCGGGGTGGGTGCGGTGCTGCATGCGGAACCCTACCCCTAGGGGGAGGGTTAGCAATGCTGCTAGTGTCCCGATTCGAAGTTCGTTGCCACGAGTAGAGGTCGGAATCGGGACACTAGCTCTTTGTTTTCAGTGTCTCTACCACTTACGTCCGCCATGTAAGGATGGCGAACTTCGGGGACAGGTAATCTTTTGCAACGAATATTGATATATCCTTGCTCCATGGAGTATGTCGGCGGATCAAGACCGGGCGCGGTCGGCAGGAGCCCGGAAGTTGCGTACGGACGATTCGAGCGCAATCGCGTTCCTGTGCGGCGCCGAGATGATGTTGACCGCTTCGGCGCTCGCGACAAACACATTCGTCACGGCGAAGTCCCTTGCTCTGGCGCCTCCCAATAGGATGGGCCGGCAATTCATTGCAACATCCGGGCGCGTAGGGATTTCTGCGGCCTGGCGTAGTCAATCCGCCGTCCCGCCGTAGGGGATTTCTGCGGGAAGGCGCCCGTTTCATTCCGGGCTGGCCACGCTCCCCGGTGGCAGGACAGGCAGGCCGGTCACCCGTCGTGCCGTGATTCCAAGGCGTTGCGCCGCTCACGAAATTATACAGATGCGTCGTTGCCGCGCCGCCTGCCTGCGGGAAATACTTAGCGGGAAACCCCTAGAGCCCCGGCTGGGGCCGCCTGGAGCGAAGATGCCGCTGACGATCTCGACCACGCGCAACGCCGCGGTGTCCCTGCTTGCGACCGATTCGCCGGTGTCCGTCACGCCCACCGGCACGGTGCTTGAAACCGGCACCCTGGCCGCGCTCGGCGGGCCGGCGATCGTCAGTCCGTGGATCATCGGCAACCAGGGCCTGCTGCAATCGGCGCAGGGCGAGGGTGTCCTGCTGTTTTCCGGCGGCACCATCACCAACGGTGGCACCGCCAACGCGGCGGCCACGATCATCGGCGGCCTGCAGGGCGTGGAGGTCGGCGGCGCGTCGCAGGTCGTCAACTACGGTTCGATCTCCGGCATCGTGCAGTTCGGCGTGTGGTTCGGCGCCGGCGGCAGCCTGGTGAACGGCGACGACAGCCATGCCCAGGCGCGCATCAGCGGCGGCGGCAACGGCGTGCTGGTGGTCGGTGGCACGGGCAGCATCGCCAATGGCGGAACCATCGAGGGCACCGCCGGGGCCGCGATCAGCATGCTGGGCGGCGGCAGCATCGCCAATGGCAGCACCGCGAGCGCCACGGCCCGGCTGGCCGGCGGGGTGGACGGCATCCACGCCTACACGGTTGCCGCGACCGTCGCCAATGCCGGCACCATCGTCGGCACCGCCGGGAGCGGCATCGAGCTCGAGGCCGGCGGCACGATCACCAACTCCGGCACCGCCGCGCTGATCAGCGGCGGCAGCTTCGGCGCCCTGCTGCTGGGAACCGGGACGGTCGCGAACCAGGGCACCTTGCTTGCCGCCGCCGCGGGCGGCCTCGCCACCTGGATCGGCGCCGACGGCAGCATCACCAACGGCAGCACCGCGAACGCCGCGGCGCGCATGCAGGGCGGCACGTTCGGCGCCATCATCAGCGGCAGCGGCACGGTGGCGAACTACGGCTCGCTCATCGGGGACGCGACCTTCGGCGTGTGGGTCGCCGATAACGGGTCGGTGACCAATGCCGGCAGCACGGCGCTGCTCTCGGGCGGCAATGTCGGCGCCATCGTCAGCGGCGCCGCCGGCACCATCGACAACACCGGCACCATCTTCGGCGGCACGCTGTTCGGCGCCTGGCTGGCCGGGCAGGGCACTATCCACAACGGCACCGCGGCGCTGATCGAGGGCGCGGGCAACGGGCTCGTCGTCGGCGGCGTCGGCACGGTGGACAATGCCGGCACCATTCTCGGCGACGGCTCGTTCGGGCTGTGGCTCTCGGCCGGCGGCACGCTGCAGAACGGCAGCACCGCCAATGCGCAGGCCGTGGTCAGCGGCGGGCAGCTCGGCCTGCTCGTCACCGGCGGCGCGGGGCAGCTGCTGAACCACGGCACGGTCACCACGCCCGGCCTGATCGGTGCCGCGATCCAGGCCGGCGGCACCTTCACCAATGGCAGCCGCAGCACCGCCGGCGCGCTGGTGAGCGGCGGCAGCTTCGGCGCGCTGCTGGCCGGCGCCGGCACCGAGCTGTTCAACTACGGCACCGTGCGCGGCGCCTACGCGGTCTATGCCGGCGACGCCGGCGCGCCCGAGACGGTGCATAACGGCGGCACCTTCGCCAGCCCGCTCGGCGCGGCGGGCTACGCCCTGTTCTTCGCCACGCCCGGCAACACGCTGGACGTGCAGCCGGGCGCGTCCTTCATCGGCCAGGTCGATCTCGGCGGCGGCGTGTTGCGGGCGAGCGGCGGCTCGGTGGCGATGACCGGCCTGGGCGGCCAGTTCCATGGCATCGCGACGCTCGCGGTCGATGCGGCCGCAGTGCTGAACCTGTCGGGGGCGAACACGCTGGCGGCCACCGCCACCCTCGCCGCCGGCAGCCATGTCGCCCTCGCCGCCGGGGCGAGCCTCGATCTCCAGGGCACGCTGGCCGGCGGCGGGGCCGGCGACGTGTTCACGCTCGGCAGCAGCGCGCGGCTGGCGATCACCGCCGCCGGCGGCAGCTTCGCGCCGGAGATCGACAATTTCGCCGCCGGCAACCGCATCGACATCGCCGGCCTCTCGCCCAGCGGCACCATCACCGCCGCCATCGGCCCCGGCGACGCCATCGTGCTGTCCGACCAGTCGGGCACGCTCTTCACGCTCGACAGCGTCCAGTTCGGGCCCGGCGCCACGCCCTCCCTGGTGGCCGGCGTCGATGCCGGGCGGGTGTTCCTGACCGCGGCACCGGCCGGCGCCGACGTGGTGATCCAGTGGGACAGCATCGCCCGGGCCGCGATCACCGGCGATGCCGGCGCCCCGCCCGCCGCGGCCCGCGCGCTGGCCATCGAGAGCCTCGCCGTCTACGACACGATGCAGGCGATCCAGGGCCTGCCCGGCTATTCGGTCACCATGCCGGCCGCGCCCGGCGTTGACGCCGATGCCGCGCTCGCCAGCGCCGCGGCCTCGGTGCTCAAGGCGCTCTACCCCGCCCAGGGCGCGGTCTTCGACGCGCTGCTGGACGCCAGCCTCGCGGCGATCCCCGACGGCGAGGCCAAGACCGACGGCATCGCCCTCGGCCAGGCGGTCGCCGCCCAGGAGGTCGCGCTGCGCGCCAACGATGGCGCGGCCGCCGTGGAGGTCTTCACCGGCGGCAACGCGGCCGGGGAGTGGCGGCCCACCGGCCCCAGCTTCACGCCCGGGCTGGTGCCGCAATACGCCCATGTCACGCCCTTCGCGCTGACCACGCCCGGGCAGTTCGCGCCCGGCTCGGTGCCGGCGCTGGACAGCCAGGCCTATGCCGACGCGGTCAATCAGGTGCAGTCGCTCGGCGAGCGCGAGAGCGCGACCCGCACCGCCGACCAGACCGAGATCGCGCGGTTCTGGAACGACCAGACCGGCACCGACACGCCGCCCGGCCAGTGGAACCAGATCGCCGCCACCGTCGCCACCGCCGCCGGCAACACCCTGGCCGAGGATGCGCGGCTGTTCGCCATGCTCAACGTCGCCCTCGCCGACGCCGGCATCGCGGCCTGGAACGCGAAATACATCTACAACGGCTGGCGGCCGATCACCGCCATCCAGGAGGGCGGCACCGGCAATCCGGCCCTGGTGGTCGATCCGGCATGGCAGCCGCTGCTCACCACCCCCTCGTTTCCCGAATACGTCGCCGGCCACGGCACCTACAGCGGCGCGGCCGCCTCCGTGCTGGCCGCCGTGTTCGGCGACGCCACCAGCTTCTCCGCCACCTCGCAGAGCGCGCCCGGCATCACCCGCAGCTACACCAGCTTCAGCGAGGCCGCGCTCGAAGCCTCGATGAGCCGCGTCTATGGCGGCATCCATTTCGAGTTCTCGGTCTTGGCCGGCTACGACGTCGGCGCCGACGTCGCCGCGTGGACGCTGGCGCAGTTCGGCGACGGCACCACCCCGGCCGCGCCGCGCATCCTGCTGAACGGAGCGTCGGGGCAGTCCAGTGCCGCCAACCCGCTGGTCAGCGGCCAGGTCAATGCCGCCGGCGGCACGACGCTGGAGGTCACGTTCGACGGCGGCGGCAGCTGGGTGCCGGTCGGGCTCGACCAGGTCGGGCATTTCCAGGTCCAGCCCACCTACCCGACGGACGGCTCCGAGGACGGGGCGCATGCGCTGTATTTCCGCGCCACCGACCCGGCGAGCCAGACGGGCGAGGCGAGCTTCGGCTTCGTGCTGGCGAGCCAGGGCCCGGCGATTGCGCTCGATCCCGCCAGCCTGCAGGACAACGGCACGCTCGCCGCCGGCAGCGTGCTCGCGGGCACGGTCACGCCGGCGCCGAATTCCGGCATCGTCGCCTTCACCTACGCGCTCGACGGCGGACCGGCGATGCCGGTCGCCTTCGATCCGGCGACCCATGCCTTCGCCACCGGCATCGACCTTTTCGCCGCGGCTGCCGGCAGCCACACGATCGTGCTGACCGCGACCGATGCGGCCGGCAACGCCACCATGCTCACGCTGCACGAGACGCTGGCGGCCGCGGTTCCGTTCCGGGTCGCGAGCCTGACGCCGTCCGCCTACCAGGCCGATGTCGGCGTCACCTTCCGGCCCATGGTCACCTTCACCCGCGCCGTCGATCCCGCGACGCTGACGGCGGACAGCTTCTACATCACCGACAGCGCCGGCCAGCGCGTGGCGGCCAGCATCGCGCCGCTGGCCGGCGGCGCCGGCGCCTGGCTGCTGCCCGAGGGCGCGATGCCCGGCGGCTCGGCGCTGACGCTGCATCTCGACGCCGCGCTGATCCGCGCCGCCGACGGCGCGCCGCTCGACATCTCCGGCACCCAGGCCAGCGGCACCGAGCTGCTCGACCCGTTCACCACGGTTGCCACCGCCACCGTGCCCGGCACCACGATCACCGGGCTGGTGGTCGATCCGGGGCCCGACAACACCGCGCTCACGCCGGACGACGTCAGCAACCCCACCGGCTCCAGCGCCAATTTCGCGCTCAACACCTGGAAGCTGCCGCTCGCGGGCGTGCGGGTGTTCATCCTCGGCCACGAGAGCGAGGCGGTGCTCACCGACGCCACCGGCCATTTCACGCTGGCCAACGTGCCGGCCGGCGACGTCAAGCTCGCCGTCGACGGGCGCAGCGCGACCAACCCGCCGGCAGGGTTCTTCTTCCCCGAGATGGTCTTCGACCTGCACATCCGCCCCGGGGTGGAGAACACGGTCGGCAGCGCGCTCGGCGCGCCCGACGTGCGCGTCGGCGAGCAGGGCAATCCCTCGGTCTACCTGCCGCGGATCGCGGCCGAGGCGCTGGTGCCGATCAGCGCGACCCAGCCGACCACCGTGCACGCCCCCGCAAGCTCCGCCGGCGCCAGCGGCATGAACCTCTCGGCCGAGCAGCTGGACCGGCTGTCGATCACGGTCATGCCGGGCAGCCTGCTCGACGAGCACGGCAACCCGGTCGACAACGCCATCGTCGGCATCAGCCCGGTCCCGTCCTCCCTGGTCAAGGACATGCTGCCGCCGGGGCTGGAGCAGCACACTTTCGACATCACCATCCAGACCCCGGGCGGCGCGGTGCTGAGCGAGCCCGCCATGCTCACCTTCCCCAACGTGTTCGGCCTGGCCCCCGGCGAGAAGACGTACCTGGTCAGCTTCAACCACACCACCGGCCTGCTCGAGATCGACGGCACCGCCACCGCCTCGGCCGACGGGCTGACGGTGACCACCGATCTCGCCCGGCAGCAGCCAGCGGTGCACGTCCACCGCCTGCTGGGCGACATAGGCGAGCACGGCGCGTAGGCGCCGCCGAAGCTGACCACGGCGACGGCTGAAGAACACCGCAAGCTGCGCGAAGATGTCGCCCGGCCCGGCGCAGCAGCGCCGTGGCGCAGCGCCACCGGCGGCGGAGCAGCCGACGGATCACGCCGACGCGGAAGCGGAACACGCCCGCGCGGCGGCAGCAGGACGGTCGCGGCCGGGTGGCGGCGGCAGGTCGCGGCGGCCGCGAGGGAAGGGTCTCGCGGAACATGACGTGCAGCCCGCAGACGGGGCAGGATGGTCTCGCCCAGCCCGCGCGCGCCGCGCAGCGCCTCGACATAGGGGGCGCCGAGGAAGACCCAGAGGAAGCAGGGGGTGAAGGTCCTCACCAGCAGCCCGGCCAGGGTGCCGGCCAGCAGCGGCAGCGCGCCGGGGGCCGGAAGCCGCTGCCGGCTGACCAGCGGGCCGGGCGTGGTTTCCGCCAGCCGAGGCAGCATCTCGTGGCAGCAGCCAGCGGCAGGCACGTCCACCGCCTGCTGGGCGACATAGGCGAGTACGGCGTCGCCGCGCCGAAGCTGACCACGGCGACCACCGGCGAAAGCCCGCGCAGCAGCACCAGAGTGCCACCGGGGAACAGGGCCAGGAGGGGAGGCGGGTGTGCGCGGGCGTCTCGCCCAGCAGGTCGTCGCGATGCCCGCCGCTGCCGGCGACCGGGTAGCCGAGGCGGTGGGCGGCATAGCCGGCTTCCGGCCGCCACCACGACCGGGAAGGGCACGCCGAACAGGAACAGGGCAGTAAAGGCGGCGGCGATGGCGACGCACTTCAGGGCGCGGCGGCCGACGCGCCACCGCTCGATTACCACCGCCAGCACCGCCGCCTTGAGGCCGAAGAACAGCCCGGCGACGACGCCGACGTCGCCCCAGATCGCGTAGATCCAGCTGAGCGCCATCAGCGCGACCATGCCCGGCACCACGAACAGCACGCCGGCGACCAGCCCGCCGGGCACCCGGTGCATGAGCCAGCCGATATAGATGGCGAGCTGCTGCGCCTCCGGCCCCGGCAGCAGGTGGCAGTAGTTCAGCGCGTGCAGGAAGCGGGCCTCGGACACCCACCGCTTCTCCTCGACGACGATGCGGTGCATCACCGCGATCTGCCCGGCGGGGCCGCCGAAGCTGAGCAGCGCCACCCGCAGCCAGACCCGGAAGGCGTCGGCGAAGCTCACGCCATGCGCCGGTGCGCTCATGGCCGGGCCCCCGCGGCCGGCCAGTTGTGGGTTTCGGCGGTCGCGTCGCGTGCCCAGCGGTAGAGCGCGTCGTAGAGCCCCATCGCGGCGTCGAGCTGGGCGAGGTCGTCGCGATACATGCGGGAGAAACCGAGCGAGGCGGCGAGCAGCCCGGCCGCCTGGGGCGCGAGATCGAGCCGGGCGGTGTCGGCCGCGCGCACGACCAGCGCGAGACGGTCGAGCGGCTCGGTGCGCAGGCCGAACTCGTCGAGCATGACGTCGAAGGTGCAGAGCGGGCCGCGATGGCTCCAGAACGTGTCCTCGATGTCGAAGGCGGTGGCGCCGAAGCGGTCGGCCACGGCGGCGACCTCGGACGGCGCGACGAACAGGAACACCGCGGACGGATCGACGAAGCGGCGGATCAGCCAGGGGCAGGCGATGCGGTCGATCTTGGGGCGGGTGCGGGTGACCCACAGGGTCCTGCCCTGCGGGTCGCGCGTGGGCACATGCTGGGGCGCCACCAGCGGCGCGCCGGACTGAACCCAGGCGTCGAACCCGCCTTCGAGGTTCTCGGCCCGCGCGCCGGCATGGCGCAGCCAGGCGGCGACGCCCTGGCTGAGCTTGAGGCCGCGCTGGCAGATGACGGCGACGGCGCGGCCGGCGAAGTCGCCGGCCCAGGATGCGACGTCGCGATGGTCGCGACGGAGGCTGGCGGGCAGCATGCGCGGGTCGGCGGCATGATCCTCGGCGATGCGCACGTCGATGAGCGTGGGGGCGTCGGGCGTGCCGACGAGGCGGCCGAGCTGGGCCGCAGTTATGCTGTCGGGAATGGGCATGGGCGTCCTCTCCATTGCATGGAGCCTGGACGCGATGCTTCGGCCGCAGCCTCACGGGGCGATCGCGGTCAACCCCTTGCCGCCAATCTGTCGGGGGACCGTTGCCCTGTCAATCGCCGGAAGGGATGCGGCGCCGGAATGTCCGCCCTGCCGGGAACCGCGGCTGCGTTCCGCCGTTTTGGGGCACGGATGTATTGCTCCCTGCCTGCACGGGGGCAGCCCGTCCGCAGACAGGGGAAGGGGTTCGCCGGTGCGACGGGCCGTCACATTCAGGCTGGACTCCGAGCTGCTGGCTGCGGCGCGACGATGCGCAGCCGAGGAGAACCGGACCCTGACGAACTTTCTGGAGACGCTGCTGAAGCGCCACGTCGTGGTGCGGCAGCCGACGGGCGAGCATGTGCTGCCGCAACGGCGGAGCGGCGGAGCGCGCCGCGATGCATGAGGGCCTTGCGAAGACGCCGACCGGCATCGACGGGCTCGATGCGGTGACGCTGGGCGGGTTGCCGGCGGGCCGGCCGACCCTGCTGTGCGGCGGTGCCGGCTGCGGCAAGACGCTGTTCGCGATGACCTTCCTGGTCAACGGCGCCATCCGCTTCGGCGAGCCCGGCGTGTTCATGAGCTTCGAGGAGCGGGCCGAAGACCTCGCCGCCAACGTCGCCTCGCTCGGCTACGACGTCGAGGCGCTGGTCGCGGCGGGGCAGCTCGCCATCGACCACGTGCATGTCGAGCGCGCCGAGATCGAGGAGAGCGGCGAGTACGACCTGGAAGGGCTGTTCGTGCGGCTGCACTACGCGATCGACAAGGTCGGCGCGAAGCGTGTCGTGCTCGACACGATCGAGGCGCTGTTCGGCGGGTTGGCCGACACCGCCATCCTGCGCGGCGAGCTGCGCCGGCTGTTCGACTGGCTGAAGGCGCGCGGCGTGACCGCGGTGGTGACGGCCGAGCGCGGCCATGGCCAGCTGACCCGCTACGGCATCGAGGAATACGTCTCCGACTGCGTGATCCTGCTCGACCACCGGGTGGAGGACCAGGTGACGACGCGGCGGCTGCGGGTGGTGAAGTATCGCGGCTCCGACCACGGCACCAACGAGTATCCGTTCCTGATCGACGATCGCGGAATCGCCGTGATGCCGATCACCGCGGCGGGGCTGGCGCATGCGGTCTCCTCCGAGGCGGTGCCGACCGGGGTGGCGGGGCTCGACGCGATGCTCGGCGTCGGCGGCTACTACCGCGGCTCAAGCGTGCTGATCTCGGGGCTGGCGGGCACCGGCAAGTCCACCTTCGCCGCGGCCTTCCTGGATGCCGGCTGCCGGCGCGGCGAGCGCTGCCTGTATTTCGCCTTCGAGGAATCGCCCGAGCAGGTCGTGCGCAACATGCGCTCGGTCGGGCTCGACCTGGAGGGCCACCTGGATGCCGGGCTGCTGCGCGTCGCCGCGGCGCGGCCGAGCCTGTTCGGCTTCGAGATGCACCTGGCGCGGATGAACCGCGACATCGCGCAGTTCGCGCCTGCGCTGGTGGTGGTGGACCCGATCTCCGCGTTCCGCGGCCCGCCGGCCGAGATCCACGCGACGCTGGTGCGGCTGGCCGACATCTGCAAGACGCGCGGCATCACCACCGTCTTCACCAGCCTGTCCTCGTCCGGCCAGTCGATGGGCGAGAGCGAGCGCAACGTGTCCTCGCTGATGGACACCTGGATTGCGCTGCAGGACGTGGAGTCCAACGGCGAGCGCAACCGGGTGCTGGGGCTGCTCAAGTCGCGCGGCATGAACCACTCCAACCAGCTGCGCGAGTACCGGCTGACCGCCGGCGGCATCGCGCTGGTCGATGCCTATGTCGGCCCCCACGGGGTGCTGACCGGCAGCGCGCGCCTGGCGCAGGAGGCGCGCGAGCGCGCCGCGGCGACGGCGCGGCAGGAGGAGATCGGGCGGCGCCACCGCAACCTGCACCGGCGCCGGCAGGCGGTGGAGCGCCAGATGGAGGAGCTGCGTGCCGAGCTCGATGCCGAGGAGGCGGAGGTGCTGATGCTGATCAGCCAGGACGAGACGCGCGAGAGCGTGATGGAGGCCGAACGGGGGGCGATGGCCAGCCGGCGGGGGATGGGACGATGATGGGGCTGGAAATGTCGGCCGGCGTGCCGGAGGAAAGCGTCTACAGCCTGCGGCTCTACGTCGCCGGTCAGACGCCGAAATCGCTGGCCGCGATCGCCAACCTGCGGCGCATCTGCGAGGACCACCTGGCGGGCCGCTACTCGGTCGAGGTGGTTGACCTGCTGGTGACGCCGCAACTGGCCTCCGGCGACCAGATCGTGGCGGTGCCGACGCTGGTGCGCCGCCTGCCGCCGCCGCTGAAGCGGATCATCGGCAATCTGTCGGACACCGAGAAGGTGCTGGTCGGGCTGGACTTGCGGCCGTTCAGGCCGCCGCCATGACCGCGCGCTACCGCCTGCGCCTGTTCATCACCGGATCGACCCCGCGCTCGCTGCGCGCGATTGCCAACATGCACCAGATCTGCGAGCGCAACCTGCGCGGCCGCTACGACGTGGAGATCGTGGACGTCTACCAGGATCCCGATGCCACGCGGGAACTGCAGATCATCGCCACCCCGACGCTGGTGAAGGTCCTGCCCGAGCCGCTGCGGCGGATCATCGGCGACCTGTCGGACCATGAGCGCGTGCTGGCCGGGCTCGACATCGTCCCGGTGGCCACGGAGGGCGAGGCCGGGCGATGACCGGGCCGTCCGACACGGGAGAGCCCGTTGCGGCCGGCCTGCAGGCCCGGCTGCAGGAGGCGGAGGCGACGCTCGACGCCATCCGCAACGGCGAGGTCGATGCCGTCGTGGTCGGCGGCCCGGCCGGGCAGCAGGTGTACACGCTGCACAACGCCGACCGCCCCTACCGCGTGCTGATCGAGCAGATGCAGGAAGGCGCGCTGACGCTGAGCGACGACGGCACGGTGCTGTACTGCAACCAGCGCTTCGCCGCCCTGGTCGGCCGGCGCCGGGAGGACATCATCGGCACCGCCATCGGCCGCTTCCTGGACGCGGCCGAGCAGGGCGCCTTCGCCGCGCTGCTGGCGCAGGGCAAGGGGGCCGGCGCCTCGGGCGAGTTCACCCTGCGCGGTGCGGACGGGGAGGCGGTGCCGGTCAACGTGTCGCTGGTGGACCTCAAGGCGGTGGAGGGGATCGACCGGATCGTGTGCGGCGTGATCACCGACCTGACGCATGCGCGGCGCCGCAGCCACGAGCTGGCGGCGGCGAACCATCGCCTGGCGGGGGAGATCGCCGAGCGGCGGCGGGCCGAGGACAGCCTGCGCCTCGCGCTGGACGCGGCCGGGATGGGGAGCTGGGATTTCGACCTGGCCACCGGGACCGCGCGGCGCTCGCTGCGCCACGACCGCATCTTCGGCCACGACCGGCCGCGGGCCGAATGGACGCTGGAGACCACGCTGGCGCATGTCGAGGAGGCCGACCGGGCGCAGGTCGCGGCGGCCTTCGCGCGCGCCGAGGAGAGCGGCGCGGTGGAATTCGAGGTGCGCATCCGCCGCGCCGGCGACGGCGCGCCGTGCTGGGTGCACTTCAAGGGGCAGACCTTCTACGAGGGCGGCCGCCCGCACCGCATTGCCGGCGTGGTGGCCGACGTGACGCAGCGGCGCGCGGTGGAGGAGCAGCTGCGGCAGGCGCAGAAGATGGAGGCGGTGGGCCAGCTGACCGGCGGCATCGCGCATGACTTCAACAACCTGCTGATGATCATCGGCGGCAGCCTGGACATGCTGGGCCGTCTGGCGGCCCAGGGCGGGCTGGCCGGCAGCCGTGCCGAGCGCCTGATCGAGGCCGCGCGCCAGGGCGTGACGCGCGGTGCCCGGCTGAACCAGCAGCTGCTCGCCTTTTCCCGCCGCCAGGACCTGCGCGCCGAGGTGGTCGGGGTCGGCGACCTGGTGCCGGCCTTCGCCCATCTGCTCGACCGCGCGACCGGCGAGGCGGTGACGGTGCGCATCGCCAGCGCGCCCGGCCTGTGGAACTGCCGCACCGATCCGCACCAGCTGGAGACCGCGATCCTGAACCTGGCGATCAACGCCCGCGACGCGATGCCCGGCGGCGGCACGCTGACGCTCGCGATGGAGAACCGCAGCGTCCCCGCCGCGGTGGCGGCGCCGTGGGGCGCGGAGGGCGGCGACTACGTGGCGGTC
>JBGAIK010000016.1:0-37922 GCA_044225615.1 Acetobacteraceae bacterium
GGGCCGCGCCCCCGACGCCCAGGCGCTGTTCCGCCGCGCCGAACGCCTTGCCCCGCGCGCCGCCGACCCGCTCGCCCCGGCCACGGTGATCTACTACGCGGCCCTGGCCGAGGCGAACCAGGACCACGCCGACACGGCGCTCGCCGGCTTCGCCCGCGCCGAGGCGCTTTATCTGCCGCATGTCCCGCCCGAGCTGCGCGGCGGGGCCGGCCTCGCGGCCGATCGCGGCGCCACCCTCGCCCCGCTGCTGCTGACCCGCGACGTCCTGCCCGACCCGCTCAGCCAGCGCGCCATCGTCGGCGTCATCGAGGCCCGCCGCAACGCCGCCGACACGCTGCGCCGCGCCGGCCGCCTCGCCGAGGCGCAGGACAGGGCGGCGCAGGCCGCGCGCCTCGCCAGCGCCGTGCCGGGCTTGACCGGCGCCGACCTGATCGTGGCCCGCGTGGACCGCACCGCCGGGGCGATCGCCGCCAGCGCCGGTGCCGACGGCACGGCCGGCGCGCGCTTCGCCGCCTCTGCCGAGCGTTTCGCAAGGGGCGTGCCGCGCTCGCGCCCCTATGCCGAGACGCTGCTGCTGCGCGCCGCGGCCCTGCCCGCCGGCAGCGGCGAGATCGCGGCGCTGTGCCATGACGCGATCGAAACGCTGAAATCGCTGCGCGAGGGCACCTCGGCCCGGCTGGTGGCGCCCTGCGTGGACGACTTCGCCGCCGACCCGTCCGACCAGGCGCGGCTGGCCGAGGCCTTCGAAGCCGCCCAGCTCGCCCAGGGCGCCGTCACCACCACGCAAATAGCCCGCGCCGCCGCCCGCCTGTCCGAAGGCGCGCGCGACCCCAAGGTCGGCGCCGCGATCCAGCAGCGCGACACCGCCCTGCGCACGCTCGCCGCCCGCTACCGCGAGCGCGATGCCGCGACCACCGAGGGCCGCACCGACCTGTCCGCCATCGATGCCCGCATCGCGGCCGCCGAGGCCGAGGCCGCCGACACCGACCGCGCGGTGCAGGCCGCCGCCCCCGGCTTCGCCCAGCTGGTCCAGTCCGTCGCCCCCGCCAGCGCCGTCTTCGCCGCCCTCGGCCCGGGCGAGGCGCTGCTGGTCACCACCCTGCCGCCCGACCGCCGCGGCTGGAACTTCCTGCTGCGCGACGGGCGCATCAGCGCGGCGCGCGTCGGCGAGGACAGCGCCGAGGTGACCCGGCTGGTGCGCGCCCTGCGCGCCAGCGTCGAGGACGGCGCCAGTGAGCCCTTCGCCGCCGCCGCCGCCTTCCGCCTGCCAGGCGCTGCTCGGCGGCCTCCAGGCGCCGCTGGCCGGCGCGACCGACCTGCTCGCGGTGCCGACCGACGCGCTGCTGGAAATCCCCTACGGCATCCTGGTCACAAGGCCCCCGCCGGCAGCCCAGGGCCATGCCGGCAACGCCTACCTGATCGAGCGTCTGCCCGTCGCCCACCTGCCCGCCGCCGCCAGCCTCGTCGCGCTGCGCCGCGCCGGCAGCTCGGCCGCGCCGCGGTTGGGCGAGTTCGGCGCCCCCGGCCCCGTGCCCCCGCCCTCGCCGCCCGCAGCTTTCCCGCCGCGCCCGATTGCGGGAAGGTCCTGGCCGCCCTGCCCGCCCTGCCCGGCGCCGAGCTGGAACTGAACCTCGCCGCCCGCATCATGGGCGCCGGCGCCCGCCGCCCCGTCACCGGCCCGGCCTTCACCGCCGCGTCGCTGGCCCGCGCCGACCTCGCCCAGTACCGCGTGCTGCACTTCGCCACCCACGGCGTCCTGCCGTCCGACCTCGCCTGCCTCTCCGAGCCGGCCATCATCGCCTCGGCTGCCCCCGGCGGACCCGACGCCGCCCAGGCGCTGATCGGTGCGAGCACCGTGCTGAACCTGAACCTCGACGCCGACCTGGTCATGATCTCCGCCTGCAACTCGGGCGGCGGGGCGGCGGCGGGCGAAAGCCTGTCCACCCTCGCACGCGCCTTCTTCTTCGCCGGCGCCCGCGGCCTGCTGCTGACCATTTGGTATGTCAACGACGTCGCCGCCGCCCGCGTCGGCGCCACCATGCTGCTGAACATGCAGAACGGAAAGGGCGCCGAGCTGCGCGCGGCCGGTTTCGACCTGCTGAAGATCCCGGAAAGGCTGCCGGCCCTGTGGGGTCCGTTCGCCCTGGTCGGCCCGGCCGGCCGGCCGCGCCAGGGGACCTGACCGCGGCCACGGGCGGTTGCGGATCGCCGCGACCACGGGCAGAAGCGGGGCGCACCGGCGAGGTCATGACGCATGCTCGACACCATCCTGCTCGGCATCATCGAGGGGATCACCGAATTCCTGCCGATCTCGAGCACCGGCCACCTGCTGGTTGCCGAGCACTGGCTGGGCGAGCGGTCGGACATGTTCAACATCGTCATCCAGGCCGGCGCGATCCTCGCCATCACGCTGATCTACTGGCGCCGCCTGCTGGACCTCACGCTGTCCTGGAGCAAGCCCGAGAACTTCGCCTACCTCGCGAAGCTGACGGTGGCGTTCCTGATCACCGGCTCGCTCGGCTTCCTGGCCAAGAAGCTCGGCTTCAGCCTGCCGCACACGCTGGCGCCGGTGGCCTGGGCGCTGCTGCTGGGCGGGGTGTGGATGATCGCGGCCGAGGCGCTGGCGGCCCGCCAGCCGGACCGGCGCGAGATCACCTGGCCGGTGGCGATCGCCGTGGGCGTGGCGCAGATCGTGGCCGGCATCTTTCCCGGCACCTCGCGCTCGGCCGCCACCATCTTCGCCGCCATGCTGACCGGCACCAGCAACCGCGCGGCGGCGACCGAATTCTCCTTCCTGGTGGGCATTCCCACCATGTACGCGGCCAGCGCCTACGAGCTCTACAAGGGCATCAAGGGCGGGGCCGACCACGAGGCATGGGGCGAGCTCGCCCTCGGCTTCGCGGTCTCGGCCGTGGTGGCCTTCATCTCCGTCAAGTGGCTGCTGGGCTACATCCAGACCCACCGCTTCACGGCCTTTGCCGTCTACCGCCTCGTTGTCGGCGCGATCCTGCTCGGCCTCGTGGCCGCCGGCTGGACCTTGTGACCGGCCGGGCCGGGAACCCGTCCCGGCCCACGCCGTTCCCCGCGCATCACAGCGCGGAGGACCCGACCGATGACGGACGACAGGCAGGCCGCCCCCGCCCTGGCCGCGCGCGGCTGACGCGGCCATGCGCTATCTCTACCAGCACCTGGAATTCATCGCCCTCGCCGGCGGGCTGCTGATCGCGGTCGTGCTGCCGGCGCTCGCCGCCGCCGCCCGCCGGCGCGAACGGCGGCTGCGCGTGCGGCTGTAGAGCGTGATCGCTTGAGGCCAAAGGCCGGAAAGCGTGAATCACGCGACCAAACAAAGACTTGCCAGATCGTGATTGGTTCAACTTGAACCAGCCATGATCTGGCACAGCCTCAGCCCTGGCCGGCGACGACGAAGTCGGCGAAGGCCAGCGTGGTGCCGTCGGGCAGCGTGGCGGTGGCCAGGCCCGTCGGCAGCGGCATCTCCAGCACGGTCAGCCCGAAACCCGGCGCCCCGGATGCGGCCAGCACGGATGCGGGCGGCAGGCCGGCGGCGATCGAATCGGGCAGCGCGAAGCCGCCCGGATCGGCGAAATCCATCGCCCCCGTCAGCGTCGCCGGCGCCGCGGCGGAAGCGGCGGCGGCGGGCAGCAGGAACGCCGGGAAAATCGCGGTGGCAGCACCGCCGGCCGCGGCAATGGTGTCGTCGCCGGCCGGCCCGCCGAGCAGCGTCTGCGCCCACCTGCAACAGGGCATCGGCAGCGAAGCCCCAACCCTCATGGTCCATGTCGAACTCCTCCGTGCCCGCCTGCGGCAGGCGGCTGGATCATAGCGCGC
Organism: Acetobacteraceae bacterium; assembly: GCA_044225615.1. GTDB lineage: Bacteria > Pseudomonadota > Alphaproteobacteria > Acetobacterales > Acetobacteraceae > CAIYPH01. The sequence goes on from JBGAIK010000016.1 coordinate 3,847, forward strand.
CGCGAGGCTTCGCGACATTGCGGCGGGCATGAAACCCCCGCCATGGCGCTCAGCGCCGGACGAAGGCGATGCGCCGCGCCAGCCAGCAGCCGATCTCGACGCCCGCGACCCGGCCGTCGCCGTCGCGCCGGAACGCGACGGTCCAGTCCCCCGGCGGCGAATGGTCGAGCGCGCGCGGGAACGGCAGCCGCCACAGGTCGGGCGCGACCGCGATCATCGGCTCCATCATCCCCTGCCCCAGCACGCCGGAAAACGCGCCATGCGTGCCCGGCATCGACGCAGGTGAAATCCGCGTCGCACTCGTCGGAATGGAAGTGCCGCCGACATCCATCGCCGCCTCGCCGGCGACCGGCACCAGGCGGGAGGCAAGGTTCTCGGACATGCGGTCCATCCAGATGCCGTCCGCGGTCCGCCGCAGGCGCACCATGCCGCCCGCGGCCTCGTTGCCCGGCGCCTGGTCGAGGATCTCGGGATGTCCGGAGAAGTGCAGGCGCACGCGGTGGTCGGGCGCCGTCTCCAGGCGGGTGACGAGCCCGGTCTCGGGCTCGACGAAGCTGCCGGACCATGTGCCTGGCGGATCGGCCGCCGGCGGCCTGGCCGGCGCATCGAGCAGGGCGCCGAGCAGATCGGCGCCCGCGGCGCGCGGATCGGCCATGTGGTTCATCAGGCAGACGACGGAGATCCGCTCCTCCGGCATGTTGAAGCGGAAGCTGCGCCAGCCGCGCAGCCCGCCGCCATGGCCGGTGATGGCACGCCCAAGCAGGGCGCCACGGCTCAGGCCGAACCCGTAGGCGGCCGGCGCGCCGTCGCTGAACGCAACCGGCACCGACAGGCGCCGGTAGAGGCTGCCGGCATCGTCGCGCGTGGCGTCGATATGGCGCTCCCAGGCGATCATGTCGTCCAGGCTCGCGATCACGCCGGCGTCGCCGGTCCAGACGATGCGGTTGACCGCCGGACGGAACCCGGCCTCCACGTTGCCCTCGTAGCCGATCGTGCCGTCCGGCATCTCGAACGTATCGGGGTGAAGGCGGGCGGTTTGCATGCCCGCGCGGTCGAACACGCGCCGCATGAGGTCGGCCAGCGGCGCGCCGGCGCGATCGGCGACGACGTCGCCGATCAGGCGGAAATTGTGGTTGCAGTAGGAATACCGGCTGGCCGGCGCGAAATGCAGCGAGCGGGTGCGCGCGATCAGCGCGCGCGCCTCGGCCTCGCCGAACGGCGCCTCGACCGGCGAGCCCTGGATCATCGCCGTCGCCCAGTAGTCGCGCAGGCCCGACTGGTTGTTGGCGAGATCGACGGTGCGCGGCCGTACGCCGGCGAGCAGCGGCATGCGGGCGTGGATGTCGCCGTCGAGCACCCCGGGGTCGGGGAAGCTGTCGAGCATCGCGGCACAGGTGAACTGCTTGGAGATCGAGCAGATGCGGAACAGCGTGGCCGGCGTGAACGGGATGCGCCGCTCCCGGTCGGCCCAGCCCCAGGCGTGGCGGACCAGCACCTCGCCGCGGCGGATCAGCGCGATGGCCCCGCCGGGACCGGCATAGGCGGCGGGCAGGCGCGCAAGCGCGCGATCGAGTGCGGCATGGGTGGGACCGGCATAGGCGGCGGGCAGGCGCACAAGCGCGCGATCGAGTGCGGCATGGGTCATCGTCGGGCCTTCGGCGGTCAGTGCAGCTTGGGGGTGCGCAGGAAGCTCATGCGGTCGGCGCTGCGGACACGCACCGCGTGGTTGCCGCCCTCGCGGGCGACGCGCAGCAGCACGGTGGCGCCGGCCGCCCCGCTGGCCCACACCTTGCGCCAGAGGCTGGCGAGGTCGGTCACCTCGTCATCGCCGACGGCGAGGATGCGGTCGCCCGACTGCAGCCCGGCCTGGGCGGCGGGGCCGTTGTCGGCCAGGCCGCCGACGACGATGCCGCCCTCGCCCTCCATGGCGTAGAGGCCGAGCCAGGGGCGCGGCGTCTTGCCGACGCGGCCGGTGGTCAGCAGCTCGTCCAGCACCGGGCGCAGCAGCGCGATGGGCACGATCATGTTCATGTCCATCCGCCGCCGCCCGTCGCCCTGCTGGAGGATCAGCGAGCCGGTGCCGAGCAGCTTGCCGTCCTTGCCGATCAGCGCGCTGCCCGACCAGAACGGGTGGGCGGGGGAGGTGAAGATGGCGTTGTCGATCAGGTATTCCCAGTAGCCGGCGAATTCCTGGCGGCCGACGATCTTGGTCTCGATCGCGTGGTGGCGGCCGCCGCCGGCGGCCACGATGGCCTCGGCCCCGATCGGCAGCTGGTCGGAATCGCCCAGCTCCATGGCCGGCATGTCGAGCCGCCCGAGCGCCTGCACGAGGCCGAACCCGGTCGTCTGGTCGAAGGCGAGCGGATGGCCGGGCACCGCGCGGCCATCGGCGGTGATGAGCCACACCGTCTCGGCCTCGGTCACCAGGTAGCCGATGGTCAGCACCAGACCGTCGGCGCGGATGACCACGCCGTTTCCGGTGCGCTCGGTGCCGAGCGTGCCGGCGGTGAAGGCGTCCGAGGGCACGTTGGCGCGCAGCCCCACCACGCTGCGCAGAGCGCGTTCCAGGTCGAAATCGTAGTCGTCCGGGTCGGGCTGGAGGTTGCTGGGGATTTCCCACTCGGGCGTCGGCATGGACTGGCCTTGGGCAAGGGGTTGCAGCGCCTGATATTGGCACAGCCCGCCCCGACGGCAACCGGAATGCGTCACGCCCGCGTTCCGGACGCCTGACAGGATGGTGACCCGGCCCCGCGCTACAGCGGATCGGCGTCGTAAAGGCCGACCTCTTTCTGCGCCTTGGCCTGCACCGCCCGGGCCAGCCGCATCAGCGCGGCGCGGTATTTCAGCCCCTCCTCGTGCGGTCGGCCGGCCGCGGTGACGGGCTGCCAGCTGGTCAGCGACCCCACCACGGCGCCTGCCTTGCTGGCGGCGCGGTTGAGCTCGCCCACGAACTCCGCCAGCGCCTCGTCCTCCGCCTCCTGGTCATGCGGGTCGGCCTTGGACCTGGTCTCCCACTCCTTGCGGGCGGCATCGAGGTCCTGGCGGGCGGCCTCCATCTCCTGCACGTCCTTGGCCACCGCGGGATTGATCGGCGCCGCGAAGGGCGGATCGGCCTTGTGCTGGCCGGCATGGGAAAACGCGGCGATGCTCGTCGCGGTCAGCGCCACCGGGCCGGGATGCCATTTCGGCGCCTCGTCGAGCCGCTCCAGCACCATCGGGTCGTCGGCGTAGAGCGCCTCCAGGAAGGCGACCACCTTCTGCTCGTTGGTCTTGGGCGATTGCAGCACCTTGGCGTTGAGGCCGCATTTGCGCAGCGCGTTCTTGGCCACCGGGTCCTCGGCCACCACGCCGCCATAGGCGATGACGTATTTGGCCAGCGTCGCGTTGCCGCGGATGGCCGCACGGATCGCCTTGCGGTCGCCGGGATTGTCCAGCGCCTTCAGGTATCTGGCCCAGTTCTTCCGCAGCTGCGCCTCGTCGTAGATCTTGATGATGATATCCTTCAGCGAGGAGACCACGCTGACGCCCTTGGACACCGCGATGCCGGCCGGGGCGAAGGGGCCGCCGGCGGTGCCGAGCGAATCGCCGATCAGCTTGATCGCCGCCTCCAGCGCCTCGATCCCCTTCCGCTCCGCCAGCATCTTGGAAATGCCGGCACGGTTGGCCATGGCGGCGACCTGCACGCTCATGGACGACTTGGCATCGGTGACGTTGTCTTCCCATTCCTGCCAGGCAATGATGTGGGAGGCGGCCTGGCGCATCGCGATCACCAGCTGGATCGCATCGACGGCGATCGCGGCCGGCGGCAGGAAGGCGGCCACCGCGGCGGCCGGCATCTTGATCAGGCTCTCGGCGAGCTTGATGATCATCTGGTCCTTCTTGATCTGCAGGATCAGGACCTCGATGGTTTCCACGTCGGCGTCGGAATCGCCCGACTCGCTGCCGGACAGCAGGGCGCGGAACGCCTCGGCATCCTTGGCGAGGTCGTCCTCCATGGTGGCGCCGGCTTGCTCGATCTCCTGGTCGCGCTTCTCGGCGATCGCGGTCATCAGCTTCTGCGCCGCCGTGTTGCCCTTCAGGCGCGGGTCGCTCTTGAACAGCTCCTCCAGCTCCTGCTTGCTCGTCGTCTGGGCGAGCTTGAGCATCCCGGCGACGTCGAGCTGCTCGCTGCCGACCGAGCCGACGCCGCGGCTGATGTTCTCGTTGTCGGTGGAGAAGTTACTGCGGAAGGTGGACCGGTCGGTGGCCTCCTGCTTGTGCTTCTCCTTGTTCTCGGGGTCGTCCTTGTCCTGCTGCTCCTGGAACAGCTTGTCCTGCGCCTTGATCTCAGCCTGGCGCTGGGTGGCGTAGGTCCTGGCCCCCTCCTCGATGGCCACCTTGGTCAGGTTCTGCATCGCCTTGGTGATGGTGCCGACCGGGTCGTCGGACTCGATCGCGGTCATGATCACGATCAGCTCCTTGGAGCCGAGGATCGCGTCCTTGATGCGCCGCCCGGTCAGCGCCAGCGCGCCGTCGTCCTTCACGTTGTTGCTGTAGGCGCCGCCCGAGCCGGCGCAGACCAGGCACTGCTCGACGATCAGGCCCAGCTCGTCGAACGCCTCGCGCGCCTTGTCGCCGCCCTGGGCGACCTTGGCGCAGAAGGTCACGCCCGAAAGGCCGATCTTGAGGCCCGAATTGATCGCCTTGCCGAGCTGCTGGTTGATCTTGTCCTGGTCGGTGCCGCCGTCGAACCTGATGTCGAAGGCCGCCGTCACCCAGCCGGTCGCCACCCCGATCAGCGACTTGGCCACCTTGTCGATGTTCTTGCTGCTGAGCCCGCCGTCCTTCAGCACCTGCGAGGTGATGTCGAGCGGCGTGGTGATCGTCGCCGTGATCGCGGTGCAGATGTCGGTCGCCTCGGTCAGCGGGAAATCCTTCATCCCCGGCACCACCGCGGTCAGCATGCCCATGATGTTCGTGGCCATCGAGCCCGAACCCTTGATGATCTCGCTCGACAGGCCGAGCTTGGCGGCGATGCCGTCGGTGGTCGCGGTGCTGTCGGTATAGGCCTGGAGCCGCAGGTCGTACTGCGCGGAGGCCGAGGCGAAGGTGCGCGAGACGTCGCTGTAGCGGTCGGAGATCGCGTTCTCGGGAATGACCTTGCGCCGCATCAGCGGCTCCCACACCTCGCGCGAGATCTCCACGTCGGCAAACAGCGGCTTGTTGGTCGTGGTGTCGCGCTCGTCGCGCAGCTTCTGCACCTGCTCGACGATGATCGAGTGCGACCTGGTCAGCGCCGTGGCCTGCTCAGGCGTCAGCCCCTTGCTGTCGCCGAGGTCGTGGCCGGTGTCGAACCCGTCGTCCTGGCCGTCGCCGATCGACTCCTTGGTCTTCGGCCCGGCGCGGAAGGTGCGGCGCAGGAAGCCGCTCAGCCCGCCGCTGTTCATCTCGATGACGAAGCTCTCGCCGATGCGGATCTCCTCGACCCGGGAATCGAGCACCGAGAACGCATCCGCCAGCAGGCTGTCCTTGCGGTTCTGCAGATCGGCGGAGGCCTGCATCGCCGGCGCCTTGCCGGCCAGCTCCATCACCCAGTCAAGCTGGACCTTTTCCATGACCGTCGCCCTCAGATGCAGGTGGTGAGCGTGTATTCGTATTTCTCGAGCGCGCGGAACACCGGCGCCACCGCGCCCTTGGCGGCCGGGATCGGCGATTTCATCAGTTCCGCCGTCATCGGCTGGGCGCGCATCCGGGCGCGGAAGGAGCGCAGGATGCGCAACCCCTCCTCGCGCGCCTTGCGCCGCGCGTCCTCGTCCTGCGTCTTGTCGTTCATGATCGGCTTCGCGGCGCTGGCCATGTCGTCGACCTCGCTCTCCAGCAGCTCGACATAGGCGCGGAGCAGGTCGGCCGCCGCCTCAAGACCCTCCGCCTCGTCCTCGTCGTCGGTGTCGTGCTTCCCGATGTCGGCAATCACGCCCTCCAGCGCCTCCACCGCGGCCGCGATCGCGCCGCGCAGCTCCTTGATCACGCCGGGCAGCTCGCCGCGATGGCGGTTCACCTCGCCGCGCGGGTTCGACAGCAGCAGGTCGAGCCGCGCCTCCAGGTCCTTGCGCCGGCTTTCCAGCCGGTCGAACGCGTTGGCCTCGATTTCCGACCTGATCTGGTCGATCAGCCGTTCCGCCGCCGCCAGCGCGTTCGTGTCGCCCTTCACCGCGTTGACCGCCAGCTCGGCCGATTCGTATTTGCGCTCCAGCACCGCCAGCAGCTTGCTCTCGGCCGAGCGTTTGGTCTTGTTCTCCTTGTCGAGCTTGGCCTGCGCGACGATGTCGCTCTTCATCGTCTCGATCCGCTCCTCGGGCGACAGCTTGCGCGCCTTCTCCAGCTCGTCGGTGCCGGTCTGCACCGCGGCCTTCAGCCCGTCGAGCACCGGCGGCTGCAGCTTCACCTGCGCCTCCAGCGCGTCGAGCGCGTCGTCGAACGCCTTCGGCGGGGTCGCCGCGTTGTCGCCCAGCACCCAGAGGATGCGCTGGCCCTTCATTTCGTTGTAGAGCGGCCCGGCCGTCTCCTCGAGGTATTTGACGATCGGCTCCAGCTCGGTCACCGCCTTGGCCGCCTCTTCCTGCAGCTTCCCGAACGCATCCATCGACTGCCTGGCCGGCGTGGTCGGCAGGCCCGCCAGCAGGTCCTTGAGCGCCTTCTCCAGTTCCGCCCGCTTCTTCGGGTCGTATTTCTCCAGGTCGCCGCGCTCGGCGCCCTTGATCCGCTGCCAGAAGCTGCGCTCGCCCAGGTTCTTGGCCAGCTCCTTGGCATCCTCGTCGAAGGTCAGCAGCTCGGTGAAATTGTCCTTGATGTCCCTGGCCCGCGCCTGTGCCTGCTCGGCGATGCTGCGCGCCAGCTTCACGTCGCGGCTGGTCAGCCCCTTGGGCAGCGCGCCCTTCAGCGGCAGGATGTCCTCGGCGCTGCCGATCAGCGCCTCGATCGCCTTCCAGTCCGATTCCAGCGCCTTGGCGTCGCCGTGCAGCCGGTGCTCGGTCTCGTATTGCCGCTTCGCATCGGCCAGCGCCTTGTGCGCCGCCTCGGCGTCCTGCGCGATGCCCTGCTCGGTCGCCTTGCGCAGCTTCTCGATCTCGGTGACCAGGTTGGACACCTTGCCGCGCATGTCGATCGTGGCCTGGTTCAGCCCCTGGCTCGGCGCCGGCTTGCCTGCATCGAGCCGCAGCCTGTCGAGCTGCGCCTGGATGCGGTCGTAGCCCTGCGCCTCGGTGCTGCGCAGGAACTGGATGTCCTCCAGGCTGTCCTTCAGCATCGATTCCAGCCGCTCGGCCATGATCCGGCCGTTATCCTCCTCCACCCCCTGCCGGTGGCTGCCGTCGACGAAGCCGTCATCCTTGCGCGCGCTGCTGCGCGCCTTGTTGGCCTCGCTGATCAGCGCGCGGATCACGGTGCAGTCGGTGGGCACGCCGGTCATCGCCGATTGCAGCACCTCCACGGTGCGGCGCAGCGGGCCCTTGTATTCCCCGCCGACCTGCTGGTCCCACGCCTTCAGGGTCTCCTCGGCCCGCTCCAGACCCTTCTTCGCGTTGTTTTCCAGATAGCTGCGCTCGTTGGCGTGCTTCGTGTTCGCCTTGTCGATGCGCTCCCGCAGCGCCTCGATCTCCTCGCGGATGTCCTCGGCGCGGCCGCCCTCGCCGGGATCGCCGGCGCCGATCTCGCGGCGGATCGTCTCGCCGGCGGCGCGCAGCGCGGTGGGCGCCATCTCGGGGTCGAGCCTGATCTTGCCGAGATCGTCGTCGATCGCCTTCAGCACCTCGTCGAGCGCCCTGGTCAGCTCGGTGCGGAGCTTCTTCATGTCCTTGAGCTGGGACTTGCCCGGAAGCTGCGCCTTGCGCTGGCGCTCCTCCTCCTCCTTTTCCGTCTTGAGCTCGCCCAGCGTCACCTTGGCCTCGGAGATCACCTTCTGCGCGTCCGAGATCAGCGTCTTGCGATCGCCCGAGCCGTTGAGCGCGAACAGCGCCTCGTTCAGCGTGCGCACCAGCACGCCCGCCTTCTCGCCGGGCTGGTAGCTCGCGGCCTGGCCCAGCAGCAGCAGCAGCTCGTTGCGCTGCGGCCCCTTGCCGACGCCGGGGAAGCCGATCATCTGGCCGAACTTGCCGATCTTGATCTTGGCCGTCTTGCCGCTCATCCCCTGCCCCCCTCTGAAAACGCCGCAGCGCCGCGGTGGCCTTCTGCCCGAGCCCGATGGCCGCGTCACGCCGGGACGCGGCCTGCAACCGAAACGGCACCGCTCTGCCCCCGCCGAGGCTACAGGATACGCGATCGGATCGGCTATGCTAGTGATGCGACCGGCAAGCGGGAGACGGGCCATGGCGGCGGAACCGAAGGTGGACAAGGCGCAGATCAAGCGGCTGCTGACCCTGTCGAAGAAGGAGCCGGTGAGCTGCGCCGTGGCGCAGGGCGCCGACCCGCAGTTCGGCCTGCTGCTGCTGGACAAGATCAAGCAGCCCAAGGCGCTGGAGCGCGACCTGCTGAAGGCCAACCCGGAGGCGCGCAACCAGCGCTTCGGCAGCGCCGAGGTGGATATCGACATCGATCCCAAGCTGGTGCGGTTCCGCCTGAACAAGCCGGCCCAGGGCATCGCGCGCCGCCTGGTCAAGACGCTGAAGGGCACCGGCTTCAGCAAGGTCGAGATCGTGATGGAGGACGGCACCGTCGTCGAGAGCGCCGGCGAGGCCGAGGACGGCGAGGAGACCGAGGCGCAGGCGACGGCGCCGATCCCGGATGCGCCCCCTCCCCCGCCCCAGCCTTCGGTGCAGGCGCCGGTCCAGCCGCCGGCGCCGGGGATCGACGCGGGCAAGCTCGGCCTCGTCATCGCCGCCCTGGTGAAGCGCCTGCAATCCTTCGCCGGCGACCCGAACCTGCGCACCAACCTGGTGAAGCTGGCCCAGGAGGCCGGCGGCAAGCTGAAGGCGGGCGAGCTGGAGGCGGCGCTGCGCGCAGCCGAGGCGCTGCGCACCGCGCTGGACGCGCCGGCGCCGGTCCAGAACGCGCCCGGCTCGCCGACCGCGCCGCAGCAGCCGCCGCCGGAGCAGAACGCCAACGGCACGCCGCCGATCTCCCCGGTCAAGCTCGGCAAGGCCTCGCTGCTGTGGCGCGGCATGTGGGCCAAGGCCGACAAGGACCTGCAATCCCTGCACGACGCCGTGATCGCGGCCATGCAGGAAGACGAGGACGTCGAGCCCGAGGACTACGCCAACATCCAGACCAACATCGCCTCGGTCGCGGCGCTCACGCAGCGGCTGAACATCTCGCTGGCCGACGACCTCGACCGGCTGATCAACGCCCGGCCCGATGCGGTGGAGCAGGTGCGCCGGCGGCTCGACGAATTCCAGGACTATCTGGAGAGCGACGAGATCGTGGGGCTGCTGGCGGACAACGAGTTCCACCCGGTCTCGGTCAAGGCGGACCTGCTCAAGGCGGTGCAGACGATCCGCGGAGTGGTGGCGGGCGGATGACGCGCCGCCGGCGCGCGCCTTCCCTGCTGCTGGCCGCTTCCCTGCTGGCCGCCGCGCTGGCCTCCCCCGCCCGCGCCTGGGACGACCACGGCCACATGCTGATCGCCGCCGCCGCCTGGGACCGGCTGGCGCCGGCGGTGCAGGCGCGGGTGGACGCGCTGCTGCAACTCAACCAGTACCCGGTCAACGGCGACAACGACGTCGCCCCCGCCCTGGCCGCCAAGGCGCGGTTCATGCAGGCCGCGACCGCGCCGGATGCGATCAAGGACCGCGGCGGCTACGTCAACGACGGCAACGAACCGCCGCCCGGCCCGGCCGCCGGCCAGAACATCGGCTTCGGCGACCGGCTGATGCACAAATACTGGCACTACCGCGACATCCCGTTCAGCACCGACGGCACCAGCCTGCACGACGCGCCGGCGGTGAACGCGCAGGAGCGGATCGCGCTGTTCCGCCGCACCCTCGCCTCCGATGCGCCGGACGCGCTGAAGGCGTTCGACCTGGTCTGGCTGCTGCACCTGGTCGGCGACGTGCACCAGCCCCTGCACGCCACCTCCCGCTACAGCCGCGACCTGCCGATGGGTGACGCCGGCGGCAACCGGGTCACGCTCTGCGCGCCCGCCTGCGGCATGCGGCTGCACGCCTTCTGGGACGGCCTGCTGGGCAGCGGGCAGAGCCTGGCCGCCGCGATCGCCGCCGGCAACGCCCTGCCGGCCCCGGACGCGACGCTCGCCGGCGAGATGGACGAGGCGGCCTGGCTGCAGGAAAGCTTCGAGATCGCGCGCAGCTTCGCCTACGCCCCGCCGGTGGGGGTCGGGACCCCGCCGTACACGCTCACCGCGGACTACGCCGCCAATGCCCGCGCCCAGGCCAGCCACCGGGCCGCGCTGGCGGCGGCGCGGCTCGCCCGGCTGCTCAACGCCGAGCTCAAGTAGCGCCGGCGGCCAGGGCTGGTTGCGCCTCCGCGCGGACACCGCTAGTGTCCTGTCCCCGAAGTTCGCCATCCTTCATGGCGGACGTAGGGGTGAACAGGACACTGAAAACACTGGCGAAGGCCTGCGAATAACGATAATCCATCGAGGAAACCCATGGCCGAAGGCGGCCGCCTGCGCCGCAGGAATACGCCGGCGCATCGTGCTGAACGACCTGCCGCCCGGCAGCATGCTGACCGAGCCTGGGCTTCGCCGCCGATCTCGGCCGCAGCCAGGCGCGGTGCCGAGGCGCTGCTGCGCGCTGGGGAGGGCCTCATGCTGCACGGCGCGCCAGGCACGACGGTGACCGACCTCGATGCCGACACCGCGCTCGAGATGCTCGACCTGCGCCATCGAGCTGCGCGGCGCCGCGCCGCGCCGCGCGGCGGTGACCGTGGCGACCTCGCCGGGGCTCGAGCGCATCCAGGCGGTGATGGAGCGGCGGTGCCGCCGTGCGCCGACGTCCTGGGCGGTGCTGGAGGCCGACATGGAGTGGCACCTCGCCCTGTTCCGCATCTCGGCCTGCACGCCATGGCGCCGATCCTGGCGCGCTGGTGCGCCGCACACCTACCGCTTCCGGCTGTGGGCGCCCTGGCACCGCCGCTCGCTGGCCGAGACCGCCGCCCGCCACCTGCCGATCCTGCAGACCCTGCACGGCCGCGACGGGGCGGGCGCTCGCCTGCGCGCTGGGCGGCCATCTCGACACCATCGTCGACCGGCGCGGAGGCGTCGAACGCCGCGCTACCGAAACAACCAGCGAGCGAGGAACAACAAGATGCAACGTCGCACCCTGCTCACCGGCGCCGCCGCGCTCACCGCCGCCCCGCTCGCCGCCCCCCGTGCCCAGCGCCCGGTGACGATCCGCTGGTGGTACCATTTCGACGACCCCAAGGCGACGCCGGACGAGCTGGTCGCCGCCTTCGAGAAGGCGCATCCCGACATCAAGATCCAGGCCGAGAACATCCCCTGGGGCGGCGGCGGCGACTACGACACCCGGCTCTACACCTCGCTGATCGCCGGCAACGGCCCCGACACCGGCATGGTCAAGTTCAACAACCTGGCCCGCCTGATGGAAATGGAGGCGCTGCGCCCGCTCGACAAATGGGTCGACGCCTGGGCCGGCAAGGCCGACATCTCGCCCGACCTCTGGCGCCTGCACACCGCGCCCGACGGCAAGCGCTACTACATGCCGCTGCAATACGTGGTGCTCTACCTGTATGTCCGGCTCGACCTGCTGCAGAAGGCCGGGGTCAAGCCGCCGACCAGCTTCGAGGAGTTCCTCGCCGCCGCCAAGGCCACCACCGGCGGCGAGCAATGGGGCTTCGGCATGCGCGGCGGCTCGGGCGGGCACGATTCCTGGATGCCCTTCGTGTTCGGCACCGGCGCGCGCCCCGTGAAGGGCGGCTTCGTCTCGCCCCAGGCGCTGGCGCAGAACCGGTTCTTCATCGACCTCTACCGCACCCACAAGGTGTGCCCGCCCTCGGCGCCGACGGATGCGTTCCTGCAGATCGTCAACAACCTCAAGGCCGGCCGCACGGCCATGGCGGTGCACCACATCTCGACGGCCAACGACATGCACGCCACCTGGGGCGACGCGATCACCGCCATCCCGGTCCCGCGCGGCCCCGGCGGCAACGGCTTCGCCACCTTCGGCGACGGCTCCAACGCCGTCTTCGCGGCCTCGAAGAACCCCGAGGCGGCATGGAAATGGGTGTCCTGGCTGTCGGAGGGGCCGAACAACGTCCTCTACAACAAGGCCGCCGGGCAGATGACGGTGACCACCTCGGGTGCCGCCAACTGGACGCTGCACCAGAAGCGTTTCGTGGAAGCCACCACCGGCTCGCTCGCGATTGCCAACATCCTGCCGAGCCTGCCGGCCACGGCCGACTTCACCCGCACCGTCTGGCCGCAGACCACGCAGAAGACGCTGCTGGGCCAGATGGAGCCCGACGCGATGATGCAGACCTTCGAGAAGCTGTTCTTCGGCTGAAGCGTGACTCACGCGATCAGATCGATGCGCGGCCTGCCGAGGCAGGCAACGCCGTGGCTGTTCCTGGCCCCGGCGTTGCTCGCCACCGTGCTCATCGTGTTCTACCCGGTGCTGAACGCGCTGTGGCTTTCGCTGCACGACGTGGTGCTGTTCCGGCCACGCTCGCGCCCCTTCGTGGGGCTGGACAACTACGTGAAGGCGCTGGCCGACCCGGTGTTCTGGGAAAGCCTGCGCCACTCGCTGGTCTGGGTGGTCTGCGCCGTCTCGCTGCAGTTCACCCTGGGCTTCGGCGGCGCCCTGCTGCTCAACCGCGCCTTCGCCTGGCGCTCCATCGCCCGCGCGCTGATCGTGGTGCCCTGGGCGCTGCCCTCGGTCATCATCGGGCTGATCTGGACCTGGATGCTCGACTTCAACCTCGGCGTGCTGAACGTCATCGGCGTGCGGCTCGGCCTGCTCGGCCAGAGCGTGCCGTGGCTGGCGCAGCTCGACACCGCCATGGGCGGCGTGCTGCTCGCCATCGCCTGGCAGGGGTTTCCGTTCTTCGCGGTGACCCTGCTGGCGGGGTTGCAGGCCATTCCGGGCGAGCTCTACGAGGCCGCCGAGATCGACGGCGCCGGCACCTTCGCCCAGTTCCGCCACATCACCATCCCGGGCCTGATCGAGGTCATCGTCACCAGCCTGCTGCTGCGCATGATCTGGGTCGCCAACTCGCTCGACCTGATCCTGGTCATGACCGGCGGCGGGCCGGGCACGGCAACCCAGACGCTGCCGCTGCACGCCTTCCTCACCGCCTGGTCGGGCGGCAACTACGGCCAGGGCGCGGCGCTGGCGGTGATCCTGACCCTGCTGCTGCTCGGCGTGGTGGCGGTGATGATCTGGCGGCGGCGCGACTCATGAGCCGCCGCCGCCTGCGCCTGCTGCTCGGCACCGAGCTCCCGGTCGCCATCCTGGTCGCCTTCGCGCTGCTGCCCTGGCTGTGGATGATGCTGTCCTCGATCCGGCCGGAGCGGGAGCTGGTCTCCACGCCGATCATGCTGTGGCCGCAGACCCTGACCCTCGCGCATCATATCGACCTGCTGCGCCGCACCAGCTTCGGCGCCAGCCTGCGCGACAGCCTCATCGTCGCCACCGGCGCCGTCACCCTCGGCCTCGCGCTCGCCGTCCCCGCCGCCTATGCCTTCTCGCGCTTCCGCTTCCGCTTCAGGAACTACCTGCGGGCGCAGTTCCTGGTCATCAACATGTTCCCGGTGGTCATGCTGATCCTGCCGCTGTTCATCCTGATGCGGCAGTACGGCCTGCTCGACACCTATCTCGCGCTGATCATCGGCCACGGCACCTTCACCCTGCCGTTCTCGATCTGGCTGCTGACCTCGTATTTCGAGGGCATCCCGCAGGAGCTCGACCAGGCGGCGATGATCGACGGCGCCACCCGCCTCCAGGCGCTGGTCAAGGTCGTGCTGCCGCTCGCCATCCCCGGCGTGGTCGCGGTCGGCATCTACATGTTCATCGCCTCCTGGAACGAATACCTGTTCGCGCTGATGCTGGCCGGCCGCGAGGTGCGCACCGTCACCGTGGCGCTCCAGCTCTTCATCGGCGAGAACCAGATCCAGTGGGGCCTGCTGATGGCCGGCGGCACGCTGGTCTCGCTGCCGGCCACCATCCTGTTTCTGTTTGCCCAGCGCCGGCTGGTCGGCGGCCTCACCGGCGGGGCGGTCAAGGGGTAGTCACGATGTGGAAGCGGCCGCCGGTCGGCGTGATCTCGATGTCCTACGCGCGGCCGTTCGGGCCGGAGCATTTCCCGCTCTTCACGCGGATGAAGGCGGCCGGCATGGATTTCGTGGAACTGCTGGTGCCCGAGGAAGGCGAGCTCGACCCCGCCGAGGCCGGCCGCGCCGCCCAGGATGCCGGGCTGTCCGTGGCGCTGGCCGCCCGGGTCAATCTCCAGCGCGACCTCGCCTCCGACGATGCCGCCGCCCACGCCGCCGGCATCGCCTACCTCAAGCGCTGCGTGGACGTCGCCGTGGCCATGAAGGCGACCATCGTCGGCGGCCCGCTCTACGGCACCCCGCTGGTCTTCGCCGGCCGCCCCCCCGCCCCCATCGCCGAGGACCAGCGCGGCGCCCGCATCGCCCGCGTGGTGAAGGGCCTCAAGGAAGCCGGCGCCCATGCCGCCGAACATGGCGTCACGCTCGCCGTGGAGCCGCTGAACCGCTTCGAGACCGATTTCTGCAACCTCGCCAGCCAGGCGGTGAACCTGGCGAAGATGGTCGAGTCACCCGCCGTCGGCGTCATGCTCGACACCTTCCACATGAACATGGAGGAGGACGACCTGCCGCAGGCGATCCGCGCCACGGGCAGGCACCTCGTCCATTTCCAGGCCAACGAGAACCATCGCGGCTTCCTCGGCACCGGCCATCTCGACTGGCCCGCCATCTGCCGCGCCCTGGCCGACATCGCCTATGCCGGGCCGATCACGCTGGAGCCGTTCCGCCGCACCGACATGCGCCTCTCGGTCCCGCTCGCCCAGTGGCGCCCGCCGGCGGCCGACGAGGATGCCGATCTCGCCCATTCCGCCGCCCTGCTGCGCGGCTGCCTCAACGCGGTGCGCGCGTGATCCGCATCGGCTGGATCGGCTGCGGCACCCATGCCGGCGAGATGCTGCTGCCCCAGCTCGTCCGCCTGCCGGTGCGCCTGGCCGCCATCGCCGACGTGAACCCTGAGCGCCTGGCCCTGATCGGCGACCGCTACGGGATATCTGCCCGCCACGCCGACGGCCTGGCCCTGATCGCGGCCGGCGGCATCGACGCGGTCGGCATGGCCGTCGGCCCCGCCCAGCACGCCGAATTCGCCGCCGCCGCCCTCAGGCGCGGCCTGCCGGTGTTCATCGAGAAGCCGCCCGCCCCGACCGCCGCCGCGGCGCAGGCGCTGGCCGACCTCGCCGGCACCACGCCCTGCGTCGTCGGCTTCATGAAGCGCTACTCCACCGCCAACCGCATCGCCGGCAACATCGCGCGCGGCGACGGCTTCGGCCGCCGCGCCAGCCTGCTCGGCGAATACATGACCGCGCCCACCTATTTCACCGGCAACCCCGACTACACCGGCTTCTTCCTGCACCATTGCGTGCACGCCATGGACCTGGTGCCCTGGCTGATGAACGAGCCGGTCGCCACCGTCCACACCCGCCACCACGAGCTCGCCCCCGGCAAGCTGCTGCTCCACGTCGGCTTCGGCTTCGCCTCCGGCGCGCTGGCCACCGTCGTCATGGGCACCCACCAGTCGCGCGGCACGCCGATGGAGTGGTGGCAGGTGATGGGCGACCACCAGCGGGTGGAGGTGCGCAACGTCCACGAGGTGCGCCATTTCCGCCACCCGCCGTTCAGGGCCGCCGACCCGGCGGCGACGCTCGATCCCGCGGTGGACACGCTGGTCTGGGAACCCAATCTCACCGCCGCCGCCAACGAGGATCACAAGGGCTATCACGGCCTGCTCGCGGCCTTCCTCCGCCGCGTCCGGGGCGAACCCGGCGACGCCCCCGACATCGCCGACGGCGTCCGCGCCATGCGCGTGCTGGAGGCGATGCGGCGCAGCATCGACAGCGGCGCCGCCGAGACGGTGCAGCAGGGCGCCCACGCCATTCCCGCCGGGCCGGCCACCGGAGATTGACAAAATTCCTTGACAAGGATACCCCTCTTGCGGTAAAGCGCCGCCATGACCACCGCGCACCCCGCATCCGGCCGGCCAGGCCAGCAGGCGATCGACGCCTCGCTGGCCCGCGCCGCGCTGCTGCACGCGCTGGCCACGCTCCTTGCCGCCCACCCCGTGCTGCGCCTGCTGCTGGCACCGTTCCTGGCTTTCCTGCGCACCCCCGCCACGGGCGAGCGTCGCCGGCCCGCCGGCACCTTCCGCCCCGCCCCGCGCCTCCCTGCGCCGCCCGCGCCCGGCGCGGCGCAGGTGGCGCGCGCCACCGCATCGCCCTGGTCTGCGACGCCTGCGCGCCGGGCCGGCGCCCGCGCACGCCGCAACGCCCGGCGCGCCGCGCGCCCGGCCGCGCGCCGCCCTGTTCCGCCCGGCCCCTGCCCGCCCGTGGACTCCCCGTCGCGGGGCCCGCCCCCGGTCTTCTCCCATGATGCCGCAATCACGTCCGCCGGGGCGCGTTTCCGCACGTACTTATTGTTACGATATCACAACTATATACCGTTCCGCGGCATTTGCCCCGCCTGACCCGGCGAATCAGCCACCCGATTTCCGTCGCGCGACGCGCTGGCCGCATTGACAGCCCGCCCACCGGCTTCAACCATCCGGCCAAGAACCGGGAGCGCCGCGCCATGGCATCGCAGACCAAGATCTGGACCGACGTCGATTTCGCGCGCGACGGCAAGCAGGTCGGCTGGCTCAACCTGCCGCATTCGGTCACCCGCTCCGCCTACGGCATGCTCGCCATCCCGGTCGCGGTGCTCCGCAACGGCGCCGGCCCCACCGCGGTCTTCATGGCCGGCAACCACGGCGACGAATACGAAGGCCAGATCGCGCTCACCAAGCTGATCCGCACCCTCGATCCCGCGGCCATCAAGGGCCGCGTCATCATCCTGCCCGCCATCAACCTGCCCGCCGCGCTGGCCGGCACCCGCGTCTCGCCCATCGACGACGTCAACCTCAACCGCGCCTTCCCCGGCGAGCCCGCCGGCACCGCCACCCGCCAGATCGCCTACTACGTGGACAGCGAGCTGTTCCCGATCGCCGACATCGTGGTGGACCTGCATTCGGGCGGCTCCTCGCTCGACTACCTCGCCTTCGCCTCGATCCACCACAGCCCCAACGACGAGGTGAACCGCCGCGGCAAGGCGGCGCTGATGGCCTTCGGCGCGCCGCTGTCGCTGATCTGGCAGACCACGCCCGACTACTCCTACGCCTCCCATGCCTGCATGCGGCATGGCACGCCCTATATCGGCGGCGAATACGGCGGCAGCGGCCGGGTCTCCCGCCAGGGCGTGGCGCTGGTGGAACGCGGCCTGGCCCGCCTGCTCGCCCATCTCGGCATCACCGCGCCGGAAACCGCGCCACCGCCCGAGCGGGTGCGGCTGGTCGAGTTTCCCGGCCGCGACTTCTTCGTCTACGCCCCCACCGCCGGCCTGTTCGAGCCGGCGACCGACCTCGGCGACGTCGTGCGCGCCGGCGATCTGTGCGGCCATGTCCATTTCGTCGACGATCCGGCCCGCGCGCCGGTCGCCTGCCACTGGCAGGCCGACGGGTTCGTGGTGTGCAAGCGCCATTTCGGCCGCGTCGAGCGCGGCGACTGCGTCGGCCATCTCGCCCGCGACGCGCGGTAGGGCGCCATGTCCAACGCCCTGGTCAGCGAACGCAACGTCCTGATCCCGATGCCCGACGGCGTGATGCTCGCCGCCGATATCACCCGCCCCGGCGGCGGCCACCGCCATCCGGCGATCATCAACTACAACCCCTACCACAAGGACGGCCGCGGCGGCCGGCTGAACGTGGAGACGGTGCACCGCCATTTCGCCGCGCGCGGCTATGCCTGCGTGACGCTCGATTTCCGCGGCCTCGGCAACTCCTCGGGCCACAACCCCGAACCCTTCTCGCCGCAGGAAGCGCAGGACGGCCATGCCGCCGTCGAGTGGATCGCCGCCCAGCCCTGGTGCGACGGCAATGTCGGCATGTGGGGCGTCTCCTATCCCGGCATCACGGCACTTTCCACCGCGGCCACCCGCCCGCCGCACCTCAAGGCGATCGTGCCCATTCACGCCACCTCCGACCTCTATCGCGGCGTGGTCGGCCTCGGCGGCTGCTCCAGCGGCTTCTGGATGCGCGCCGACTGGGGGCCGCGCATGATCGCCTACAATCTCAGCCCGCCGCTGCTGCAGGATGCCGAGGGCCGCTGGGCGCGGGTCTGGGCCGAGCACCTGGAACGCAACGACCCCTGGGTGACCGCCTTCGCCGACCACCCGGATTTCGACCCCTACTGGCAATCCCGCGTCGCGCCGATCGACCGGATCGACTGCCCCACCTTCAGCATCTGCGGCTGGCGCGACCTCTACGCCGACTGCACCCCGCGCGACTTCAACGCCATCGCCGCCCCGAAGAAGCTCCTGATGGGGCCGTGGAAGCACGAATTCCCCGACACCGGCCGCGAGTCGCCCGCCGCCGGGCTGTGGGACATGCAGCGCTGGTTCGACCGCTGGCTGAAGGGCGAGCGCAACGGCATCGAGGACGAGGCGCCGGTGACCCTCCACATCCAAGGCACCGTCCCATCCTGGCGGGCGGAGGCGCAGTTCCCCCCTGCCCGCCTCGCGCCCCGCACGCTGTTCCCCGCCGCCGACGGTACCCTGTCCGACGCGACCGCGACCGGCGCCAGCGACTACGCCTATGACCCGACCGTGGGCATGCAGTCGCTGGCCTGGGACCCGTGGACCACGGCACTCGACCCGGCGCTGCCGCGCGACCAGAGCGCCGACGACGCCCGCTCGCTCTGCTTCACCACCGCCCCGCTGCGCGAGGCGATGGAACTGATCGGCATGCCGGCGGCGCGGCTCGACGTCATGGCCTCAGCCACCCCGCTGCACCTGGTGGTGAAGCTCGCCGCGGTGGCGCCGAACGGCCGCTCGACGCTGATCACCACCGGCTGGACCGACCTCGCCCATCACGGCCGCGCCGGCGAGCGGCTGCGCATCGACGTGCCATTGCGCGCCACCGCCTACCGTCTGGAACCCGGCGAGCGGCTGCGCGTCGCGATCTCCTGCGCCGATTTCCCGCGCCTCTGGCCCACCCCCTTCCCCGCCACGTTGCGGCTGGACCATGCGGGCACCTCCATCACCCTGCCGGTCTGCCCGCCCCCGGCCGGCGATCCGCGCCCGTCCTGGGGCCGCCTCCAGCCCGAGGTGCTGGCCGCGCCCAACGACCTCGGCGGCACCCAGACCTGGGACCTGGCCCGCGACCTGATGACCGACACGGTGCGGCTGGCCGCCACCAAGACCGAGCGCATCCGCATCGATGCCGACACCACCGTCGCCTCCGACCACGCATACGGTGCTGCCGTCAGCGCCGCCCGGCCGGACCTCGCGCGGATGCATTCCACCACCACGGTCCGCATCGAGCGTCCGGTCGCCCGCACCGAGCTGGTCGCCCGCAGCGTGACCACCGCCCACAGCGTGGCGGTGGACGTCGACATCAGCGTCGACGGCCAGCCGTTCTGGCACCGGCGCTGGACCCATACTCGTGTCTGATCGTGTGATTCACGCTTTCCGGCCTGTCGGCCTCAAGCGATCACACTCGAAGGGAGGCTGACACCATGCCCACCGTCCCGGCCGACCGCCTGCGCGCGATCGGCGAGGCCCTGCTGGTCGCCGCCGGCACCCCGCCCGAGGAAGCCGCCATCGTCATGCGCCACTGCATCGACGCCAACCTCGCCGGCCATGACAGCCACGGCATCATCCAGATCCCGACCTATATCGACCGGGTGAAGGCCGGCCACATCGTCCCCGGCGCGCCCTGGACCATCGTCCAGGAATCGCCCACCACCACGGTCGTCGACGGCCATTGGGGCTTCGGCTACGTCGCCAACGAGCGGGCGATGAGGCTGACCATCGAGAAGGCCCGCACCGCCAACGTCGCCGCCGCCACCGTCTTCCGCCAGGGCCATATCGGCCGCCTCGCCAGCTACCCGCTGATGGCCGCGCGCGAGGGCATGATCGGCCTGATCACCGCCGATTCCGGCCGCTCCCCCAAGCACGTCGCGCCCTATGGCGGTCGCGAGGCCCGCCTCGGCACCAACCCGATCTCGATCGCCGTTCCCTCCGACCTCGACGGCCCGCTCTTCCTCGACATGGCCACCTCCGCCGTCGCCGCCGGCAAGGTGTCGCTCGCCGCCGCCCGCGGCCAGGACATTCCCGAAGGCTGGATCCTCGACCGCGACGGCAACCCCACCACCGACCCGAAGCAGCTCCGCCAGGGCGGCGCCCTGCTCCCCCTCGGCGGCAGCGAGGGCTACAAGGGCACCGGCCTCGCCGTGATGGTGGAAATCCTCTGCGGCCTGCTCACCGGCCTCGGCTTCGGCATCGAGCCGAGCGGCCGCCACAACGACGGCTGCTTCATGGCCGTCTTCAACGTATCCGCCTTCCGCCCGTTGGCCAGCTTCAAGGCCGAAGTCGCCGAGTTCGCCCGCTGGCTCAAATCCACCCCGCCCAGCGCCGGCAGCCCGGGCGTGTTCTATCCCGGCGAGCTTGAACACCTGCGCGAAGTGGAGCGGCGGCGTGACGGGATCGCGGTGGAGGATGCGACCTGGGCCAAGCTCTGCGAGCTCGCGGCAGGGTACGGCATTTCGGATACGCTTGGGCTGTAGGAAGGAAGACAGCTGAACAAAGAGGCAGCGAGAAGACAGCCTTGTCCTGCTTCTCGCTGCCTCGCTGCCTCTTTGTTCACCTTGATTGCGACCGCCACCCCCCGATCGCCGGACGCCCCAGCCCCAGATTCTCCCGCAGCGTCACCCCGGCATACTCCCGGTGGTACAGCCCCCGCCGCTGCAACTCCGGCACCACGTGCTCGACGAACTCGGCGTAGTTCCCTGGCACATGCGTCGCCGCGATCACGAACCCGTCGCAGGCCCGGCCCTCGAACAGCTCCTCCAGCCGGTCCGCCACCTCCTTCGGCCCGCCCACGAGCGCGCCATGCGGCCGCGCCCGCCCCGAATGCACCAGGAAGTCCCGCACCGTCGGATTGGCCTTGCCGGAGGCGCGGATCACCCCGTCGCGCATGGTCTGGATGCCCTGCATCTGTGCCAGCTCCGCCTCGGTGAAGGCCTCGTCCAGCCCCTTGGTCGCGAAGTCGAAGTTCAGCGCCTCCGACAGCAGCGACAGCGCGTCGATCTCCAGCGGCAGCTTCTCGATCAGCGCCATCCGGTCCTCGGCCTCCGCCTTCGTCGCCGCGCACACCGTATAGGCCAGCGTGCAGACCGACACGCTGTCCGGGTCGCGCCCCGCCGCCGCGATCTCGTCCTTCAGCGCCTTGTAGCCGGCCTGCCCATGCGCGAGCCCATGCGCGGCCGCGAAGATCACCTCCGCCCAGCGCCCGGCGAAGCGCCGCCCGCGCCCCGACTGCCCCGCCTGGATGATCACCGGATGCCCCTGCGCCGAGCGCGGCACGGTGAACGGCCCGCGCGAGCGGAAATGCGCCCCGGCATGGTCCAGCCGCCGCACCTTGTGCCCGTCGCCGAACCGTCCGCTTGCCTTGTCCAGGATCAGCGCGTCATCCGCCCAGGAATCCCAGTGGCCGAGCACCACCTCCATGAACTCATCGGCGCGGTCGTAGCGGCTGTCATGCTCCATCACTTCGTCGCGGCCCATGTTGAACGCCTCGCCCTCGTTCAGCGAGGTCACCACGTTCCACGCCGCCCGCCCCCCGGTCATCAGGTCCACGGTCGCGAACTGCCGTGCGACGTGGAACGGCTCGTAATAGGTGGTGGAGCAGGTGGACCCGAGGCCAAGCTTCGTGGTGGCCATGCCCATGGCCATCATCACCGCCACCGGGTCCATCTTCACGCAGCGAATGCCGCGCTCCACCGCGTGCACGTGGTCGTTGCCGTAGCGGTCGGGCATGGCGAGCCGGTCGTCGAAGAAGGCGAGATGGAACTTGCCACGCTCCAGGATGCGGCCGATCTCCTGGTAGTAGTCCGCGCTCATGAAATCGGTGCGGGAGTCGGGATGGCGCCAGGAACTCGCGAGGTTCGTGCAGTTCTGCGCCTGCAGGAACCCCACCATCACCATCTGCCGCGGCATCGCGCCCTCCAGCTCCGTTGGCGCCAGCCTAGCGCCTCAGAACTGCTCCGCGAAATGGCAGCGCGCGAAATGCCCCGGCGCCACCTCGCGCAGCACCGGCGCCTCCTGCGAACAGCGCGCCTGGGCATGCCGGCACCGCGGATGGAAATAGCAGCCCGACGGCGGATTGGCCGGGCTCGGCACCTCGCCCCCCAATATTCCGTCATCGCTCCGCACCCGAGGGTCCGGCACCGGCACCGCCCGCATCAGCGCCGCCGTGTAGGGGTGGCGCGGCCGCGCGAACACGGCGTCGGTCGGCGCCAGCTCCACCAGCTGGCCCACATACATCACCGCGATGCGGTCGCAGATGTGGCGCACCACGCTCAGATCGTGCGCCACGAACAGGAAGGTCAGGCTGAACTGGGCCTGCAATTCCAGCAGCAGGTTCAGCACCTGCGCCTGCACCGAGACGTCCAGCGCCGAGACCGGCTCGTCGGCCACCACCAGCCGCGGATTGGTCGCCAGCGCCCGCGCGATCCCGATCCGCTGGCGCTGCCCGCCCGAGAAGGCGTGCGGAAAGCGATGCATGAACTCCGGCCGCAGCCCCACCAGCCGCAGCAGCTCCGCCACCCGGTCGGCGCGCTCCCGCCTGTTGCCCATGCCGTTGACCAGCAGCGGCTCGCCGACATTGTCGAGCAGGGTCATGCGCGGATTGAGCGAACCGAACGGGTCCTGGAAGATCATCTGGATCTCGGCCCGCAGCGGCAGCAGCGCGGCCGGGCTCAGCGCGGCGAGGTCCACCGTCGTCCCCTGCCGCGTGCGATACATGATCTGCCCGCCGGTCGGGTCGATGGCGCGCAGGATGCAGCGCGAGGCAGTGGTCTTGCCGCAGCCGCTCTCCCCCACCAGCCCCAGCGTCTCGCCCTCGTGCAGGGTGAAATCCACCCCGTCCACGGCGCGGACATTCCCCACCGTGCGCTGCAGGAAACCCTTCGTGATCGGAAAGAACTTCTGCAATCCCCGAACGTCGAGCAGCGGGGCGGCGGTCTCGCTCATGCGGCCTCCACGGCGTCGCCATGCAGGAAGCAGCTCGCGAGCTGCGTGCCCCCCACCGGCACCAGCGCCGGCACCGCCTCGCCGCAGCGCGGCATCGCGTCCGGGCAGCGCGGATGGAACGGGCAGCCGGGCGGGCGGTTGAACGGATGCGGCAACGCGCCGGTGATGGTGGGCAGCGCCGTCCGCGTCTGCCCGGTCAGCCCGGGGATCGAGCGCAGCAGCGCCTGCGTGTAGGGATGCTTCGGGGCGTGGAAGATGTCGTCCACCGCCCCCTGCTCCATCACGCGGCCGAGATACATGACCACGACGTAGCTCGCCATCTGCGCGATCACGCCGAGGTCGTGGGTGATGAAGATGATGGCGGTGTTGTATTTGCTTTGCAGCTCCCGCAGCAGCGCCAGCACCTGCGCCTGGGTGGTGACGTCGATGGCGGTGGTCGGCTCGTCGGCGATCAGCAGGCGGGGCTTGCAGGACAGGGCCATGGCGATCATGGCGCGCTGGCGCAGGCCGCCGGAGAGCTGCCAGGAATAGGCGTCCACCCGCTGCTCGGGCATGGAGATGCCGACGTCGCGGAACAGGTCCACGGTGATCTTCCGCGCCGCCGCCCGGTCCAGCCTGCCGCCGCCCTCCCAGCGATGGGCATGCAGCAGGATCGCCTCGATGATCTGTTCGCCCACCGTGTGCACCGGGCTGAACGCGGCCATCGGCTCCTGCGGGATCAGCGCGATCTCACCCCCCCTGATGTCGCGCATCGTCGCCCCGCGCGGGTCGAGCTTCGCCAGGTCCACTTCCCCGGCGTCGCGCCGGAACACCATGCTGCCGGCGGTGATGCGGCCGGGGCGGTCCACCAGCTGCAGGATCGCCTTCATCGTCACCGACTTGCCGCAGCCGCTTTCGCCGACGATGCCGAGCACCTGGCCCGGCATCACGTCGAAGCTGGTGCCGTCCACGGCACGCACCAGCCCCTCGTCCAGCTTGAAGGACACGCGCAGGTCGCGGACGGAAAGCAAAGGTTCGGTCATGTCAGTTGCTGTAGGGGTCGGCCGCATCGCGCAGCCCGTCGCCGACGAGGTTGAAGGCCAGCACCGCGATGATCACGATCAGGCCGGGGATCAGCAGCCAGGGCGCCAGCGCCAGCGTCTGGATGTTCTGCGCCTCCTGCAGCAGCACGCCCCACGAGATCGCCGGCGGCCGGATGCCGAGGCCGAGGAAGGACAACGAGGTCTCGTTGATGATCATCACCGGGATCGCCAGCGAGCTGGTCGCGATGATGTGGGACAGGAAGGTCGGCACCATGTGGCGCAGGATGATGCGCATGCGCGAGCATCCCGCGAGCCGGGCCGCCAGCACGAAATCCTCCTCGCGCAGCGCCAGGAACCGCCCCCGCACCTCGCGCCCCAGCGTCGTCCAGCCGACCAGCGAGAGGATCACGGTGATCGCGAAGAAGACCTGGATCGGCGTCCAGTCACGCGGCAGGGCGGCGGAGAGCGCCAGCCAGATCGGGATGGTGGGCACCGATTGCAGCAGCTCGATCAGCCGCTGGATCACCTGGTCGGTCTTGCCGCCCATGTAGCCGGACAGCCCGCCAAGCACGACGCCGAGGATCACGCTCAGCGCCACCGCGACCAGCCCCACCGTCATCGACGTCTGCGTGCCGTGCATGATGCGCGACCACTGGTCGCGCCCGAGCCGGTCGGAGCCGAGCAGGAAGATGCGCTGCTTCGGGTCGTCCGGGACGACCAGATGGGTATTGGCCTGGAACAGCCCCAGCACCCGATAGCTTTCGCCGGCGGCGAAGAACCGCACCTTCACCCGCTTGGCCGGATCGACCGTCCACTCCATCCGCAGCGTGGTGGGGTTGCGCTTGCCCACGATCGCCGGCACCCACGGGTCGAAGCTGCCGTCGGCGAAGAAGCGCACCGTCTGCACCGGGATGAAGGCCTGCCGCGCATCGGTGCGCTCGGGGCTTTGGGTGGCGAAGAAATCCGGCACCAGCACGATGGCGTAGAGCAGCGCCAACACCGCCAGGCTCGCCATGGCGAGGTGATGCCGGCGGAAGCGCCACCACACCAGCTTCCAGTTGGAAGCGACGGCAACCCGGTCCTCGGCGGCCGCGCCGACGGTCGCTGCGGCGTCGGACATGTCAGTTCTCCACGCGGATGCGCGGATCGACCAGCGCCAGCAGGATGTCGGACAGCAGCGTGCCGACGATGGTCAGGAACGAGTAGATCAACAGGATGCCGCCGGCGAGATACATGTCCTGGTTGACCAGTGAGCGCAGCAGCAGCGGCCCGATATTGGGCAGGTTCATCACGGTGGCCACGATCAGGCTGCCGGAGAACAGCTGCGGCAGGTACCAGCCGATGGTGGAGATCAGCGGATTGAAGGCGAGCCGCACCGGATAGCGCAGCACCAGCCGCCATTCCTTCATCCCCTTGGCGCGCGCCGTCACCACATAGGGCTTGTTCAGCTCGTCCAGCAGGTTGGCGCGCATGATCCGCGCCAGGCGCGCCGTCCCCGCGATGCCCAGCACCAGCGCCGGCAGCCAGATATGCTTGAGCAGGTCCACGAACCGCCCAAGGCTCCACGGCGCGTCGGCATAGTCGGGGGAGAACAGGCCGGTCACGCTGATGTCGAAATAGGCGAAGGCCACCCACATCAGGATCAGGGCCAGCATGAAGTTGGGCGTGGCGACGCCGACGTAGTTGATCACGGTCAGCAGATTGTCGCCGATCGAGCGCGGATGGGTCGCCGAATAGATGCCGGCCGGCACCGCGATCGCCCAGGTCAGCACGAAGGAGAACAGGGCAAGCGCGAGGGTCAGCCCGATCTGCTCGCCGATGAGGTCGATGTTGGGCCGCTGGTATTCGAGCGACAGGCCCATGTTGCCGTGCAGCAGCTTCTGCAGCCAGAGGAAGTACTGCACCAGGAACGGCTGGTCGAGCCCGTATTCGTGCCGCAGTGCCGCCACCGCCTCGGCGCTCAGCGAGCTGCCCGAAGATGCCAGGGTCGCCACGTACGAGGTCAGGAAGTCGCCCGGCGGCGCCTGGATGATGACGAAGATCACGAACGAATACACGATCATCAGCAGCGGCAGCAGCAGCAGCCGCTGGGCGATGTAGCGGGTCATCTACGTCACCCCCTCCCGCGCGTGCGGGAGGGGGTTCGGGGCACCGGCCGCCGTCATCACCGGGCGAAGTAGAACTGCTCGGTGCGCGCATTGCCAGGGCTGCGCAGCGGCCAGTCGTTGCCGAGCGTGGTGGGCACGTTGCGGAACTTGCTGCCCACCACCACCACGCCCTGCACCATCGGCGTCAGCCCGATCGTGCCGACCTCGAACACGTTGTCGGCCCAGATGCGGTACAGCTCCTGCGACAGCTTCACCTGCTCGTCCGGCCCCACCATGCGCGCGGTGTTGACGATCTCGACGATGCGCTTGACCTCCGGCGTCGGCTCCATGCCCTCCTTGCCGCCCGAGGCGTACCAGCGCCGCCACAGCGGGCCGGTGGTCAGGATCGGGGCGTTGCGCGGATCGACCTTGGCATTGCCGGTATAGGGGAAGGCGCTGGTGTCCTCGTTCCAGATCTCGGCCATCAGCTCGTTGTTCTCGCCCATCTTGAAATGCAGCGCCCGCTCGCGGATCTGCACGATGGTCTTGATGCCCACCGCCTCCCAGTCCTTCGCCACCAGCAGGGCGACGTCGGGCCAGGCGCCGAAGGCCGGCACCACGCTGATCTCGATCGTGGCCGGCTTGCCGTTCTCCAGCAGGCGGATGCCGTTGGCGTCCTTCTTGGTCAGCCCGATCCCGTCCAGCAGCTTGTTGGCCTGGGCGCGGTCGAACTGGGTGAACTTGGTCGCGTATTCCGGCCCCGGGAAATATGGATGCCACGGCGCGGGCACGCCGTTGCGCGGCTCGCCCAGGCCCAGGAACACCGATTCCTTGATCTCGTCGCGGTTGACCGCGAGCGACAGCGCGATGCGGAAATCCTTCTGCGCCATCACCTTGCCCATCACCGGATCGGCCGTGTAGGTCTGGTTGATGGCGATCACCGCATCCGCGCCGCCGAAGGTCGGCCAGGTGATGACGCGGTATTTCCCGGCCTTCTCCTGCTCCTTCAGCACCGGGTAGTTGGTCATGTTGATATGGCGCGCCTGCATGTCGAAATTGCCGGCGATCGCGGCCAGGTTCAGCGCCTGTGCGTCGGCGAAATAGGTGAAGCGCACCTCGTCGATATAGGGCAGCTGGTTGCCCTCGGGATCGACGCCGACGAAATACGGGTTGCGGCGCAGCGTGAAGACCGGGTCGCTCGCGCGGCTCGTGGGGGCCCAGGCCGCCATGGTCGGGCGCTCGGGATTCTCGGGCGGGGCGTTGCGGTTGGCGAACAGCTCGGTCCAGCTCTTGAAGCCGGCCGCCTGCACCGCCTTGTCGATCGCCTCCTTGCTGGCATGGGCCGGGTGGAACTGCTTCAGGTAATGCGCCGGCAGGAACATCGCGTAGCCGCGATCGGCACCATCGGCATTGGCCACCGCCACCAGGAACAGCGTGGCCGGGCCGGCGAAGCTGAACTTCACCGTGCTGGCATCCACCTTCTCGACCTTGGCGGGCGAGCCGTCGGCGTTGCGCATCCAGCCCGGCAGGCTCGGCGTCAGCTCCTTGTTCAGGAGCACGTCGTTGTACCAGAACAGGATGTCGTCGGCGCCGAAGGGTGCGCCGTCCGACCAGCGGGAGCCCTTGCGCAGGTGAATGGTCCAGGTCTTGAAGTCGGCCGAGGGCTCGGCCGACTGGGCGATCTTCGGCTCGATCTTGGCGCCGTCGGGCCCGAAGCGGAACAGCGCGTCGTAGACGACGCGGACATAGTTGTTGGAATCGGCGGGGCCGAGGAAGGCGCGGCGCCAGACGCCGCCGTACTGGCCCGTGCGCTCCACCACCGGCACCACCAATGGGTTCTCCGGCAGGCGCTTCTCGACCGGATCGAGCTTGCCGGCCTTCACCTGCTCGGCAAGGCCCGGGGCTTCCTTGTACTTGCCTTGCGCCAAGGCCGGCAGCGCGGCCAGCGCACCCGAAAGCGCAAGACCAAGCAGCAGCGCGCGCCGCTCCATGCGTCTCATGGTCCGTCTCCCCAATTGTTCCGTCGGCGCATTTGTTGCAGCCGATGTTACCGCAATCATCGGCGCTCGGCAGCGCCCTGTCAAGCAAGCCGCGCCGGTGGTGCCGCAGGGCTGCCTGCGCTATCGAGGCGGGCGGAGGGAACATGACGGCGGCGCGCAGGAACCTGATCTGGATGTGCGTGCTGGTCGCGGTCAACCAGCTCGGCTTCGGCGCGGTGGTCCCTGCCCTGCCGCTCTACGCCCGCTCCTTCGGCGTCTCGGTCTCGGCCATCGGGCTGGCCGTCGGCGTCTACGGTCTCGCCCGCTTCGCCGGCTCGCCCCCCGCCGGCTGGCTGTCCGACCGGTTTGGCCGGCGCTCGGCGCTGGCGCTCGGCGGGCTGGTCACCTCGGCCGGCAACCTCTGGTGCGCGCTCGCCGGCAGCTACCCCGAGTTCATCCTGGCCCGCTTCGTGGCCGGCGCCGGGGCGGGACTGATCGTCACCACCGGGCAGATCGTGCTGGCGGATATCTCCACGCCGGAGCGGCGCGGCCGGATGATGGCCACCTACCAGGGCGTGTTCATCTTCGCCGCCGGGTTCGGCCCGCTGCCGGGCGGCCTGCTGTCGGAGCATTTCGGCCTCAACGCCCCGTTCTATGCCTATGCCGTGGCCGGCATCCTGGCCGGTCTGGTTGCCTGGTTCGCGGTTGCCGAGACGCGCGACCCTGCCCATGCCGCGCTGCGCCAGCAGGCCGCCGGCGGCCCGTCCTTCGCCGAGCAGGCGCGCCGGCTGTCGCGCAACACCGGCTTCGTGCTGGCCAGTTTCGTGTCGCTGGCCAATGCGGCCGCGCGCACCGGCGGGCTGTTCAGCGTGGTGCCCCTGCTGGGCACCATCCGGCTCGGCCTGTCGGTGGATGCGATCGGCTTCGCGCTCGCCGCCGGCACCGTGCTCGGCCTGCTCGCCGCCTATCCCGGCGGGATGCTGGTGGACCAGTTCGGCCGCAAGGCGGTGATCGCGCCGTCCACCGTGATCTCGGGCGCGGCGATGCTGATCTTCTGCGTCGCACCCAACTATGCGTGGTTCATCGCCGCCAGCATCGCCTGGGGCATGGCAAGCTCCATCGGCGGCGCGGCACCCGCCGCCTATGCCGCCGACACCGCGCCCCCCGGCCTCAACGCCACCACCGTCAGCGTCTTCCGCATGGCCGGCGATGTCGGCTATGTCGCGGGGCCGATCGCGCTCGGCCTGATCGCCGATCGCGAGGGCCCGGTCGCAGCACTGGTGCTCGCCGCCGGCCTCCTGCTGCTGAGCGGCGTGCTGTTCGCCGCCATCGCCCCCGAGACCCACCGCAACCGCCAGTGAGAGCCCCCGCATGGCCCTGAACCCCTCCGACTCCCCGGTGCTGGGCACGCTGTTCGGCACCGACGCGATGCGCGCCCTGTTCGACGAACGCGCCTGGTTCCAGCGCATGCTGGATGTGGAGGCGGCGCTGGCCCGGGTGCAGGCACGGCTCGGCATCATCCCGGCGGATGCCGCCGTCGCCATCACCACGGCCGCCCAGGCTGACAACCTCGCCGTGGCGGAACTGGCGGCCTCGGTGCGCAACGTCGGCTATCCGGTGGTGGGCGTGGTCAAGGGCCTGTCGCGCGCCGCCGGTGCGGCCGGCGCCTGGACCCATTGGGGCGCCACCACGCAGGACATCATGGACAGCGCCACCGCGCTCCAGATGAAGGACGGGCTGGCGCTGATCGACGCGAGCCTCGCCGCCGTCATCGCCGCCCTGGCGCGGCAGGCCGACACCCACCGCCACACGATGATGGCCGGCCGCACCCATCTGCAGCACGCGCTGCCGGTCACCTTCGGGCTGAAATGCGCAATCTGGCTGCAACCGCTGCTGGCCCACCGCGAGCGCCTGGCCCAGCTGCGCCCGCGCGTGGAAGTGGTGCAGTTCGGCGGCGCCGCCGGCACGCTGGCCTCGCTCGGCGACCAGGGCATGCCGGTCCTGCTCGGCCTCGCCGCCGAGCTCGGCCTCGCCGCCCCGCCCGCCCCCTGGCATGTCTGCCGCGACGGCTTCGCCGAGGCCGTGGGCTTCCTCGGCCTGCTCTGCGGCAGCCTGTCCAAGATCGCCACCGACGTGATCCTGCTGTGCCAGAACGAGGTCGCCGAGGTCGCCGAGCCCTACGTGCCCGGCCGCGGCCAGTCCAGCACCATGCCGCAGAAGCGCAACCCGATCGCCAGCGAATACATCCTCGCCGCCGCCCGCAACGTGCAGGCGCTGGTCCCCGTCATGCAGGGGGCGATGGCCCAGGACCAGGAGCGGGCGACCGGCCCGTGGCAGGCGGAGCTGGTCGCCATCCCGCAGGCCTTCGTGCTCGCCCACGGCGCGCTGGAGCACGCGCGGACCATCGCCGAGGGCATGGTGGTGGATGCCGCCCGCATGCGCCGCAACCTCGACCTCACCGGCGGGCTGATCGTGGCCGAGGCGGTGATGATGGGCCTCGCCCCGCATCTCGGCCGCGAGGAAGCCCATCACGCGGTCAAGCATGCCTGCGACCATGTCCTCGCCGCGGGCGGCACCCTCGCCGACGCCCTCGCCCAGGAGCCCGACGTCACTGCCCGCCTCGACCGTGCCGCCATCGACCGCCTGACCGACCCGGCCGCCTATCTCGGCAGCACCCAGGCCTTCATCGATCGGGTGCTGGCAGCCGTGCCTCGAACAGCTCCCGCGCCGTCAGCGTGATCGGCCCGCGCCCGGCCAGCGCCGCCAGCCATTTCTCCGGGATCGACGAAGCCCCGTAGAGCGCGCCGGCGAGCTGCCCGGCCACGGCGGCCGCACCCATCGCATTGCCGCCCAGCCCGGCCGCGGCGCGCACCGTGTCGCGGAACCCGCTCCCCTGCGCCACCGCCCACAGCCCGGCCTCCAGCGTGTCCACCACGTCCCCGCTGGCGGCAATCGCCTCGCCCGGCTTGTCGCGCCACGTGCCGGCATTGACGAACAGCACCCGCGGGCACAGCCCCATCACCCGCGGCGTCAGCGCCGCATCGCGGTCCGCCCCGTTCAGCGCGTCGGCCAGCTGGGCTGCGAACAGCCGGCAGGCATCCAGGCTCGCCACCCCGGCATGGGTGGCGCGGGACTGCCGCACCGCCAGCGCCCCCGCAACGTCCGGGTCGCGCGCCGCGAAGATCGCCAGCGGCGCCATGCGCAGCAGCGCCCCGTCATCCTCTTCGCCCTGTGCCGCACCGGCCGCCGGCAGGCGGTCCAGCCGGGCGCGGAAATCCTCCAGATCGACGGTGTCATAGCAAAGCAGCGTGTCGGCAAGGCAGATCGCCATCGCCGTGCCACGCGCATCCCCCGCCCCGCGCCTCGCCCACCGCCAGCCCCAGCAGGCAGCCCAGGGCGCGATCCAGCGCCGCCTGCGCGTCCAGCGGGGGCGAGCCGGCGCCTCGGGCGCCTCCTCCGCCACGTCGTTCGCGGGATCGAACGGGAGATCCTGCATTCGCGCCGCCTGCGCCTGTGGCAGGGGCGGCAGCAGATGGCGCAACCCAGAATCCCCGCCGCGACGTCGTCCTCGGCAGCACGCGCGTCGCTCATCTCACACCTCCTGCAGATAGATGCGGTGAAGGAAGCTGACCTTCGCCTTGATGTTGCCCTTCCGCTCCAGCTTCAGCCCGTCATCCCCGCCGAGGTCCTCTCGCACTTGATCGTCCGGAATTTCGTGCCGGGCATGAACAGCACCTCGCCCTGCCCTGCTTCTTGAGCTGCGCGCCGTCGCTGCGGCCGCCCTCCGCGTCACCGCACAAGCTCATGAACGCGATGTCCTTGCCCTGCGATTTCGGCTTGCCCCAGATGAGATCTCGACCGTCGGCGTCGGCTCGCCGTTCACCTCGGCCCCCCGCCGGCGCCGGCGCTCCAGAACCTTGATCACGAACTCGCCCTTCGCCAGGGGAGCATTGTCCGCATCCGGCGAGTAGCGCTCCTTCATGAAGTTGCCGTAGGGCTTCTCCCAGCGGGAACAGCGGAGTACGCCACCTTGCTGTAGTCCGGCAACCGCTTCATGAACCCCACCAGCAGCTCGGTGGCCTTCGTGGCCGCGGCGATCTCCTCCTTCGTCAGCGTCTTGTGGAAGTCGGGTTCGCGCAGCAGCCGGTTCATGTGGCTATAGGCGCCGCCGCTGTAGCCGTTGAGCGCGGCGGCCTCGGCCGGCGTGACATTGTACGACAGGCCGGCCGCGACCATTCGCGTGTACACCTCCTTGATCTCGCCGGGCTTGACCTTGAACGCGCCGCGCTGCCGCCCATCGTCGCGATGTCGGCCGCGTTGCTGCCCTTCGTTCGCGGCCCCGTCGCCCAGTGCATCGGCCGCCGCGTGCCCCGGCCTGGACCACCTTGGTCGCCCAGCACCGGCGGCAAATCGCGCGCCTGTTCCATGCCGCGTAGTCGCCGCTCTGCCGCGCTCGTATCTGTTGCGCGCCTCGAGATATCTCTCTCCTTGGTCAGGCGGTGCGGGTGCTTGGCGAATGCGCTGGCATCCGCCTCCAGGGCCTTGTCGGCGCGCTTGAACAGCGGCGAGTCGCGATCGTGCAGCGCCATGCTGGCATCGGCCAGGGTGCTGGCGCTGATGCTGGCCGTGAACGACCTGGCCAGCTGCGCGGCCGCGCCATACTCATTGCGCCTGACCAGCTCATCCATGTTCTGTTGCGCCGCCTCCATGGCCGCCGACCGCCCGGTGCCGCCGCGCATCCTGGCCCATTTGTCGGCGCGCTTCCCCGCCGCGCGCAGCGCCCCGTTCTCCCGCTCGAAATTGATCTTCTGGGCCGTGTCGAGTTGCGGCTGAAGCGCCTGCAGCGCCTTGCGAAGGTTCTTCACATTCGCCGGGTCCTCCCCGAACGGGAGCGAAACCGTTCCGAGCGCGTCCTTGTTCGCCTGCGACGCGCCGTCGGCCTTGACCGTCTCCTCGGCCTCCTTCAACGCCCGGACGGCATCGGCGTAGGCCTGCCGCGCGGCCGCGTTCTCGGGCGAGTTCGGGTCCCGCATGGGGTCGATGTAGATGCCCATCCGGCGCAGCCAGGGATCTCCGATCCGGGCCGTCGCGGTCGCGGCCCTGATGACGGTGGTGGCGGACATGCCGGGTCTCCCTCAGCGCGGGGTTTCAGCGAATGACAGCCGACAGCGCCGTCAGCGTCTGCGTCAGCGTCGCGGCAATGCCGGTCGGCACGTAGGGATTCTCGTCGATGATGGCGATCAGGGGCTCGCCGGCAAGATAGGCCTGATAGTCGGCGACGATCTGCCGCGCATTGGCCACCAGCGCGGTGCGCTTCGCCGCGTCGGTCGCGTTGATCGCCTCGTCCAGCCGGTCGGCCAGCGTCTCGTCGAAATGCGCCATCACCGGCGCGACACGGTCGTTGAACTGGGTGACCACGTCATCCCCCAGGCCCTCTTCCTCGTAGTCGGCATGCAGCAGGGCGGTCAGCTTCTCGATGTCGCCCGTCACCTTCTTGCGCGTGGCAAGCCAGGTCAGCCGCGCCTTGCCATAGGCGACGGCACCCGCCGTGCCACCTGCCGCCGCCGCTTCGGTCACGGAGGGCCCCGCCGGCGCATCCAGCGCGGCCCGCAACGCGGCCAGCGCCGTCGCCGCGGCGTCCGCCTTGCCCGACTTCAGTGCGCTGCCGGCATCCATCGCCAGCTTGCTCAGCGCCGCCTTGCGGGCCGCATCGGTG
>JBGAIK010000337.1:0-4050 GCA_044225615.1 Acetobacteraceae bacterium
CCTGGCGCGAGACGGTGATCACCCGCCAGCCGGCATCGGCGAAGGCGCGGGCGGTGGCATGGCCGATGCCGCGGCTGGCACCCGTCAGCACGAGAATCTTCTGGCGTTCCGACATGGCGCGATCTTCGGCCCCCGCGCGCGCGAAGGCAATTGCCAGGCCCGCCGCCGTGCTATGAGGCAGCGATGGGCATGGACGCGCATCTCGCCGTCGAGGGGCTGGGCGTCGCCTACGGGGCGGTCACCGCCCTGCGCGACCTGTCGCTCACGGTCGCCAGGGGCGAGTTCGTGGCCCTGCTCGGCCCGTCGGGGTGCGGCAAGACCTCGCTGCTGCGCGCCATCGCCGGATTCGCGCCGGTGCGGGCCGGGCGCATCCTGCTGGCCGGGCGCGACGTTGCCGCGATCCCGCCGCGGCGGCGCAACATCGGCATCGTGTTCCAGTCCTACGCGCTGTTCCCGCACATGACGGCGCTGGCCAATGTCCGTTTCGGGCTGGACTGCCGGCCGGTTCCGCGCGCCGAGGCGGCTGCCCGCGCCCGGGCGGCGCTGGCCATGGTGGGGCTCGATGCGCTTGCCGACCGCCGGCCGGCCCAGCTTTCGGGCGGGCAGCAGCAGCGCGTCGCGCTGGCCCGTGCGCTGGTGATCGCGCCCGAGCTGCTGCTGCTGGACGAGCCGCTGGCCGCCCTCGACAAGCAGCTCCGGGTGCAGATGCAGACCGAGCTGCGGGCGTTGCAGCGGCGGCTCGGCGTGACCGCGCTGTTCGTCACCCACGACCGGGAGGAGGCGCTGTCGATGGCCGACCGGGTGGCGGTGCTGGACGGCGGGCGCATCCGCCAGGTGGACGCGCCGGCGCGGCTGTTCGCCGCACCGGCCGACGCCTGGGTGGCGGCGTTCATCGGCGCCGGCAACCTGCTGCCCGACGGCGCGGCGGAGCCGGGGGTTGCGATCGCCGGGCCGGCGGGGCCGGGGCTGCTGTTCTTTGCCTTCGACAAGGTGCGCGTGGCGCCGGCGCAGGACGGGCCGCGGGTCACGGCGGCGCGGTTCCTGGGGCTGGCAACGGAGCTGCATGTCGAAACCCGGCGCGGCGTGGTGCGCGCCGTGCTGCCGGCGGCGGAGGCCGCACTTCTGCCGGTGGGCGCGGCGGTGTCGCTCAGCGTCGCCGCCGCCGACGTGCGGCGGGTGCCGGCATGATGCCGCGCGCGCTGCTGCCGCTTGCCGCGTTCTATGCGCTGTTCCTGCTGGCGCCGCTGGCCGTCCTGCTGGCGATCAGCCTGCGGCCGTTCTCGGCGACCGAGCTGGTCGGCACGGGCTTCACCCTGGCCAACTACGCCGCGGTGCTGGGCGACGGGTTCTACCTGCGGCTGCTCGGCGGCACCGTCCTGCTCGGGCTCGCGGTGGCGCTGGCCACGCTGGTGCTGGGCTATCCGCTGGCGCTGGCGATCGTTCGCGCCGGGCCGCGGCTGCGGGCGGCGCTGCTGGTGGTCGCGCTGTCGCCGATGCTGGTCAACCTGGTGGTGCGCAGCTACGCCTGGATGGTGCTGCTGGGGGAGAAGGGGCTGGTCAACGCCTGGCTCGCCGCCCTCGGCCTGCCGCTGCTGCAGGCCGGCAACATGCTGGGCGTGGGCATCGGGCTGGTGCACGTCACCCTGCCGTTGATGGTGCTGAGCCTGGCGGGCGTCATGGCCCGCATCGACCCGGCGCTGCTGGAGGCGGCCGAGAGCCTGGGCGCCGGCGAGTGGCGCATCCTGGCGCGCATCCATGTCCACCTCGCCCTGCCCGGCATCGCCACCGGCGCGCTGCTGGTGTTCTGTGCCGCGATCAGCGCCTTCGTCACGCCCCGGCTGCTGGGCGGCAACCGGGCGGCCACGATCGGCACGGTGATCTACGACAAGTTCACCTTCTCGATGAACTGGCCGCTGGGTGCGGCGCTGGTCTTCGTGCTGCTGGCGGTCACGCTCGCGGTGACCGCCGCGCATGCGCGGCTGTTCGCAGAGCGATGATGTTCCGCCCGGCCCTCGCCGCGGCGGCCACGCTGGTCGTGCTGTTCCTGCTCGGGCCGCTGGTGGTGGTGATCGGCGCATCCTTCACCACCACCGCCTGGGTGGCGTTTCCGCCGGTGGGCTTCACGCTCGAATGGTATGGTGCGCTCGCGGCGCGCGCGGACTTCGTCGCGGCGCTGCGGGCAAGCGTGGTGCTCGGCCTGCTCGCCACCGCCGGCGCGGCGCTGATCGGGCTGCCGGCGGCGATCGGGCTGCATGCGATGGGCGGGCGGGCGCGGACGCTGCTGCGCGGCTTCGCGATGGCGCCGCTGACGCTGCCGACCATCGTGACCGGCGTGGCGCTGCTGCAGTTCTACTACCTGATCGAGCTCGACGCCCCGCTGGGCGGGCTGCTGCTCGGCCACATGCTGATCATCACGCCGTACTGCGTCCGCACGGTGGGCGCGGCGCTGGCGGCGCTCGATCCGGCACTGGCCGAGGCGGCCGAGAGCCTGGGCGCGCCGCCCTGGAAGGTGCATCTGCGCGTCACCCTGCCGGCCGTGGCGCCGTCGCTGGCGGCGGCCTGCGCCTTCATGTTCGTCACCTCCTTCGACCAGGTCACGCTGTCGGTGTTCCTGGCCGGGCCCGAGGTGATGCCCCTGCCCGTGCGCATCTACACCTATGTCGAGTTCGCGATCGACCCGATGGTGGCGGCCGCCTCGACCGTGCTGATCGTGCTGGCCGTGCTGGTCGTGGCACTGGCGCAGCGGCTTGCCGGCCTGGACCGTTTTGGTTTCGGCGGCGCACAATGAGCCGCCGCCAGAAGGAACGCCCCATGCTTCAGCGCCGCCGCCTGCTTGCCGCCGGGCTCGCCTTGCCCCTGCCCGCCATCGCCCAGTCCCGGCCGCGCATCACAGTGCAGTGCTATGGCGGCCTGTTCGAGAAGACGCTGCGCGAGGGGGTGATCCCTGATTTCGAGAAGGCCCACAACATCGAGGTTGCCCTCGCGGTGGAGGACGACATCACCATCCTGCCCAAGCTGCGCGCCGCCCGCGGCCGGGCACCGTGGGACGTGTGCTACTGCGACAACGACATCGCGGTGATCGGCCAGCAGATGGGCGTCTGGCTGCCCGACCAGAGTGCCGCGATGCCCAATGCCGCGCGCGTCTACCGCAACTGCATGCCGCCGGCGACGGCGAACTACGGCAACGTCGTGTTCGAATACGCGCTCGTGCACAACACGAAGAAGCTGCCCGCGGCCGACAGCTGGATGGCGCTGTGGAATCCCGCGATCGTGCCGGGCATCCCGCACATCACGCAGAGCTACGGGCTGACCTTCATCTACCTCGCGGCGGTTCTGCACGGCGGCAGTGCGGCCAATCTCGATCCGGGGTTCGCGGCAATCAAGCGGCTGGCGAAGTTCCGCGTCTACAAGAATGTCAGCGAAGGGCTGCAGCTGTTCCACCAGGGCGAGATCGACGCCGCCCTGTTCTACAACCATCGTGCCCAGCAGATGATCGACGCCGGCCTGCCGATCGCCAAGACGCATCCGAAGGAGGGCACCTGGGGCCAGCACACCGGCAGCCAGATCCCGAAGGCGGCCGCCAATCCGGACGGGGCGCGGGCCTGGGTGAACCACTCGCTGGGCGTCGCGTATCAGACCGCCTTCGCGAAGAACCTGTATGCGCCGACCAACCGGGACGTGACGGTGGAGCCGGCGCTCGCCGCCCGGCTGGTCTACGGGGCGGAGCGGGTGGAGGCGATCCGCGAGGCGCCCTGGGCGGAGCTGCTGCCCCAGCGCGACGCGCTGCTGGAACGCTGGACGCGCGAAATCGGCTGAAACCGGCCCGCGGGGCCTTCCACAGCGGGCGCGGCGGGCCTAGCGTTCGGGAAAGTCAAGCAGGGGGCTTCAATGAAGCGCAGGCAGTTCCTCGCCACCACCGCCGCCGCCACGCTGGCCGCGCCCGCCGTGCGCGCGGCGGGCGACCCGAAGGTGCTGAAATTCGTGCCGCAGGCGGACATCGCCCTGCTCGACCCGCATTTCGCGCCGGCGCTGGTCACGCGCAACCATTCC
>JBGAIK010000338.1:0-4075 GCA_044225615.1 Acetobacteraceae bacterium
GGCCGCTTGCCTTGCCTTTCTCAGTCAGGCGCCCGAGCCGACATGACCAGAAAATGGACGGCGATACCGGAATCGGCAGCACCCCGCGAACCACGGGGACAGTTCGCCCTTTATTTCAGCAATATTTCTGCCCATTACAAACTGTGGCACGACATTTGAATGTTTTTCGGGCATATGCCTCCATGCCAGCAGGACAGGATCCCGACCGTGCCGAAATCCGTCGCCCGCCTCGCCGCCGCTCTCCTCGCCTCCACGCTGCTCGCCGGCACCGCCAGGGCCGCGGATGCCCCGGCCAGCTGGGCCAGCGGCATCACCTTCGGCGCGCAGGTGCAGGCCGGCTACACGTTCAACATGGACACGCCGAAGCTCAATTTCGGCCGGCTGATGGATGACAAGCCGAACACGGTGCTGCTGAACCAGGTGCTGCTGACGGCGCAGCGGGCGATCGACCCCAAGTCGTCGAACTGGGATATCGGGTTCAAGTTCCAGCTGCTCTACGGCTCGGACGCGCGCTACACCCATTTCATGGGCCTGTTTGACAAGGTCGCGCCCTACAGCCGCAACCAGTTCGACATCGTGGAGGCCAACGTCGCCGTCCACATGCCGATCCTGACCGTGGGCGGCATCGACCTGAAGGTCGGGGCCTATGCGACGCCGATCGGGTTCGAGACGATCGATCCCTCGACCAACCCGTTCTACAGCCACTCCTACATCTTCAATTTCGGCCTGCCGCTGAAGCACACCGGGGCGCTGGCGGTGGTGCACGCGACCGGCTTCCTGGACGTCTATCTCGGCGTCGATACCGGCGTGAACACCACCTTCGGCAAGGGCGGCGACAACAACAGCGCGCTCGGCGGGATCGGCGGCTTCCTGCTGACCCTGATGGACGGCAAGCTGACCGCGCTGGCGCTGACCCATATCGGGCCGGAGAACGCCTCGCGCGTGGTGCCCAACGCCAACCGCCACATGCGCTACCTGAGCGACATCGTCATCACCTGGAAGCCCAACGAGAGCTGGACCTTCGTCACCGACCTCAACCACATCCGCGACGATTTCGCCAAGGCGGAGGCGTTCGGCATCGCCCAGTATGTCAGCTACGCGCTGACCCCGACGGTCACGCTCAACGCCCGCGCCGAACTGTTCGTGGACAACAGGAACGTCTTCGTCGCCGCCTTCCCGGGGACCCGGGACTTCGTGAACTTCCAGCTCGGCCTGCCGGCCACCGCCATCGCCGCGCCCAAGGGCACCACCTATGGCGCGCTGACCGCCGGCTTCACCTGGAAGCCGGAAGTGCCGATCAAGGGG
The DNA here is from genome assembly GCA_044225615.1 of Acetobacteraceae bacterium. Taxonomy (GTDB): domain Bacteria; phylum Pseudomonadota; class Alphaproteobacteria; order Acetobacterales; family Acetobacteraceae; genus CAIYPH01. Next base: position 1,306 of record JBGAIK010000338.1, read on the forward strand.
CTGATGATCCGCCCCGAACTGCGCATCGACCGCTCGATGAGCGGCTCCAAGCCGTTCAGCAACGGCACCGAGCGCGCCGCGGTGACGGTGGCGAGCGACATCGTGCTGACGTTCTGATCCTCGGCCCGGCCGCAAGGAAGATTCACCACGGAGGCACAGCGACACGGAGGGGGCCCATCCTCTCCCGTGTCGCTGTGCCTCCGTGCAGAATCTTCCTTGCTTGGCGTTTGCCGCACCACGATGCGGCGGCTACCTTCCGTCGCATAGCGGGAGGCGGCCATGGCAGGCACAAGCGCGTATCTCACCGGTCTCGACCGGAACCAGGCCAATTTCGCGCCGCTCTCGCCGCTCGGCTTCCTCGAGCGCGCCGCCGCCGTCTATCCCGACCGCCCGGCCGTCGTGAACGGCGCCCAGCGCTTCACCTGGGCCGAGACCTACGCCCGCTGCCGCCGCCTCGCCTCCGCCCTGGCCCGGCGCGGCATCGGCAGGAACGACACCGTCGCGGTCATGTGCCCCAACACGCCGGCGCTGTACGAGGCGCATTTCGGCATCCCGATGTGCGGGGCGGTGCTCAACGCGCTGAACACGCGGCTCGATGCCGAGTCGATCGCCTTCATGCTGCGCCATGGCGAGGCGAAGGCGCTGATCACCGACCGCGAGTTCGCCGACACCATCGCCGCCGCGCTGGCGCTGCTGGAAACCCCGATCCTGGTCATCGACATCGACGATCCCGAATACGCCGGCGGCCGCGACGTCGGCGCCATCCGCTACGAGGCGTTCCTGGCGGAAGGCGACCCGGACTACGACTGGCAGATGCCGGCCGACGAGTGGGACGCGATCTCGCTCAGCTACACCTCGGGCACCACGGGCGATCCGAAGGGCGTCGTCTACCACCATCGCGGCGCCGCGCTGAACGCGATCAGCAACATCCTCAACTGGGGCATGCCGCACCACGCCGTCTATCTGTGGACGCTGCCGATGTTCCACTGCAACGGCTGGTGCTACCCCTGGACGGTGGCCGAGCGGGCCGGGGTCAACGTGTGCCTGCGCAAGGTGGAGCCCGCCGCCGCCTTCGCCGCCATCCGCGACAACCATGTCACCCATATGTGCGGCGCGCCGATCGTCTATTCCATGCTGGTCAACGCGCCGGCGGAGCTGCGCGCCGGGATCGGCTGGACGATCGCCGGCCAGGTCGCCGGCGCGGCGCCGCCGGCGGCCATCATCGAGGGCGCGGAATCGATCGGCATCGAGCTGACCCATGTCTACGGCCTGACCGAGGTCTACGGCCCGGCCACCGTCTGCTCCAAGCAGGCAGGCTGGGCGGCGCTGCCGATCGACCGCCGCGCCGAGCGCAACGGGCGGCAGGGGGTGCGCACGCCGCTGCAGGCGGCGGTGACGGTGCTGGACCCGCAATCGATGCTGCCGGTGCCGTGGGACGGCGAGACCATGGGCGAGATCATGTTTCGCGGCAACATCACCATGAAAGGCTACCTCAAGAACCTGCCCGCGACCGAGGCGGCCTTCGCCGGCGGCTGGTTCCACACCGGCGACCTCGCCGTCATGCAGCCCGACGGCTACGTCAAGATCCGCGACCGCTCGAAGGACATCATCATCTCGGGCGGCGAGAACATCTCCTCGATCGAGGTGGAAGAGGCGCTGTACCGCCATCCGGCGGTGCTCGCGGCCGCGGTGGTGGCCCAGCCGGACCCGAAATGGGGCGAGACCCCCTGCGCCTTCGTCGAGCTCCGGCCCGGCGCCAGCGTCACCGCCGAGGCCCTGCGCGATTTCTGCCGCGACCACATGGCGCGGTTCAAGGTGCCGAAGAGCTTCGTCTTCCGCGAGCTGCCCAAGACCTCGACCGGCAAGATCCAGAAATTCACCCTGCGCGAGATCGCGAAATCGGCAAGCGCGATCGAATGACCGGCGACCTTCCATTTCCGCCCCAAAGCACGCATTAAGGGCGTCCGGCCTGTCCGCGCCGCACCCTGTCCAGTCAGCAGCCCCATGTCAGACATTCCAGCCAAGCTCCCGCGCGACTACCGGCTCGACTTCTTCCGCGGCTGCGCGCTGGTGTTCATCTTCATCGACCACATCCCCGACAACCTGCTCAGCAGCCTGACGCTGCGCAGCTTCGCCTTCTGCGATGCCGCGGAGGTGTTCATCTTCATCTCCGGCTACACCGCGGCCATGGTCTACGGCCGCGCCCTGCTGCGCGAGGGGCGGCTGATGGCCAGCCTGCGCATCTGGCGCCGGGTCTGGCAGCTCTACATCGCCCATCTGGTGCTGTTCATGCTCTACACCGCCCAGGTGGTCTACACCGTCCAGCATTTCAGCAACCCGCTCTTCACCGACGAGTTGCGGGTCGGCGAATTTCTCGACCAGCCCTATGAAGCCTTTCTCAATGCTGTGCTGCTGAAATTCCAGCCCTCCCTGCTCAATATCCTGCCATTGTATGTTGCCCTGCTGCTCGTCTTCCCGGTGTTCCTGATCGCCATTTCGTTCCACCCCCTGCTCGCCCTGATCCCCTCCGCGGCGCTCTACGCCGCGGTGCAGATCTGGCACATCAACCTGCCGGGCTACCCCGAGGACACCGAGTGGTTCTTCGATCCCTTCGCCTGGCAGTTCCTGTTCGTGATCGCGGCCGTGCTCGGCTTCGCCGCGGCGCGCGGGCGCAGCCCGCTGCCGAAGGGCGGCTGGCTGCGCTGGCCGGCCATCGCGGTGGCGGTGGCGGGCGTCGTCTTCATGGGCTCCGACATGCTGCACGAGCGGT
>JBGAIK010000339.1:0-4650 GCA_044225615.1 Acetobacteraceae bacterium
CTGGCCCGCCATGCCCGGCTGGGCGCGGCGGTGCGTGCCTGCGTGCAGCACTGGTCGGGCAACAGCGGGCCGCAGCTGTTCTGCGCCAACCCGTCCCGCTATTCGGATTCGGTCACCGCGGTGCTGATGCCGGAGGGCCATGACGCCGATGCCGTGCGCAGGACGGCGCTGGGCCGCTTCAACGTCTCGATCGGCGGCGGGCTGTCGAAGCTCAATGGCCGCGTCTTCCGCATCGGCCATATGGGCGACCTGAACGAGCCGATGATCCTGGGCACGCTCGCCGCGGTGGAGATGGCGCTGAAGCTGAACGGCGTGCCGCACGCGCCGGGCGGGGTTGATGCGGCGATGAGCTGCCTGGCGGCGGCATAGGCCCGGGGTAGGCAGGCCCGCCGGCGCGGGCCCGCCTACCCCGAGACCTCTGCCAGCGAGGTCCGGTCGAGCGCGAGATCCGCCAGCAGCGCGACGTGGACATCGAGCGCGTCGATCACCTCGTAGCCCGGGCGCTGCCCGTCGAAGGCCAGGTTGAGGTCGGTGCCCGCCAGCACGATCGCCTCCGCGCCGGCGGCGACCATGCGCTGTCCGGCGTCGAGGAACAGCGCGCGCTGCGCCGGCGTGCAGGCGCCCGCCACCGCGACGTCCTGGTAGGTCTGGCCGATCAGGTCGATCGCGTCGTCGGGCGCGAGCGCCCGGGTGCGGACGAGCTGGCCGTAGAGCCGGGTGCGCATGACCACGCGCGTGCCCAGCAGGCCGACGCTGCTTATGCCGCTTGCGGCGAAATGGGCGTCGAGCGGGCGGACGCCGGAGACCAGCGGCAGAGGGGAGATCGCCGCCAGCTCGTCGAAGCAGAAATGAGCGCCGAGGGAGGTCAGCGCGGCGCAGGCGCAGCCGGCCGCCTGCAGCCGCTGCACCAGGGGCAGGAAGGCGCGGGCCTGCTCGGCACGGCGGTCGGCCAGGTTGTTGCGGATCAGCTCCTGGATGTCGCCATGCACGATGGTCAGCGAAAGCGGGCCGGCGCCGCGCGCGGCGACCGCGGCGGCCAGGCGCTGGTAGTAGACGACGGTAGCGGCGACGCCGATGCCGCCGATCAGGCCGATATGCATGTCGGTTCCCCCCACAGGATCGTCCGGGCGGCCATGCGGCGGTCCGGCCGTCGGGCCAGCGATCGCGGTCAGACCGGGGCGGCGGCCACCGGCAGCCGGCGCTCGTGCCAGGTGCCGAGCGCCGGCAGCCCGGCGCCGCCTTCCGCGAGGGGCAGGGCGGGGGAGGGCTGGCCCGGCGCCGGGTCGTCCACCAGGCGCCAGTTGGCGTCATCGGCGAACAGGGCGCGCAGCACCTTGTTGTTCAGCGCATGGCCGCTCTTGTGGGCGACCACGCGGGCACGCAGGCGGGCGCCGGCGAGGGCGAGATCGCCCACCGCGTCGAGCATCTTGTGGCGCACGAACTCATCGTGCATGCGCAGGCCGCCGGGGTTGAGCACCTTGGCGCCGTCCACCACCACGGCGTTCTCCAGGCTGCCGCCGCGGGCGAGGCCGGCCTCGCGCAGCGCCTCGATCTCGGCGGCGCGGGCGAAGGTGCGGGCGGCGGCGAGGTTGCGGCGCAGGCTGTCGGGCGTGATGCGCAGGGACAGCGACTGCTTGCCGATCGCCGCATCGGGAAAGTCGATCGACATCGCCACCGTCATGCCGGCGGGGTTCGGCCGCAGCTCGACGAAGGCGTCGCCGTCCTGGACGCGCACGGTGCGGCGGACCTCGATCGCGGCGGCGGCGGCGTTCTGCGGCACGATGCCGGCGCAGTCGATCAGGAAGGTGAAGCTCTGCGCCGAGCCGTCATGGATCGGCACTTCCGGCCCGTCGAGCTCGACGATGGCATTGGTGATGCCGCTGCCGTGCAGGGCGGCCATCAGGTGCTCCACCGTGCCGACGGTCGCCTCGCGCCGGCCGGGCAGGCCCAGCACGGTGCACAGCCTGGTGTCCACGACATGGTCGAAGCGGGCGGGGATGGTCACGTCGAGGTCGGTGCGGCGGAAGACGATGCCGGTGCCGACCGGCGCCGGGATCAGGGACAGGCGGCAGGTCCGGCCCGAATGCACGCCGATGCCGGTGCAGTCGATCGGGGCCCGCAGCGTCTGCTGCGCCGCGGTCGCCGCGGCGCCCTGTGCCTCGCGGGAAAGCTGCATGCCGTCCATGGTCGCGCCGTCTGCCAAATCCGGGGATCCCATCGCCGCGCGGGTGGGGGGAAGCCCCCGGCCGCGCCGAAACATTGCGTTAACCTGGGCATGAAAGCTAGGGATCGCGCCGCGTCGGTGCCAGTCAAGCTTTATTGCCGACTATTACAGATCAACCTATTGATTTTGCAGCCAAATGTGCGCCGCACAAAAAGCTGCGGCGCAGCTCCGCCGGTGCGGATGCTGCGCCGCCACAAAGCTGCCGCAATCAGGCGGCCGTCATGACGACTGGCGCCGCAGGAAGGTCGGGATCTCGATCCCGGCCTCCTCGGCCGCGCTGCGCCGCGACGGATCGGCGATCTGCACATCGCGCGGCGACTCGACCCGCTCCGGCACCTGCGGCTCGGCGGGGGCGGCGGCCATCGGCATGGAGCTGCGGATCTTGCCGGTGACGATGTTGAACAGGCTGCGCTTGGGCGCGGCCGGGGCTTCCATCGCCGGGCGGGCCGGCTTCGGCGCCTCGGGCCGCAGCGGCTTCTGCAGGTGGGCCGGAATCTGCCGCGGCGGCAGCGGCTCCTCGCTGATCGGCTCGTAGTCGCGCACCGCGAGCTGCGGCTGCGCCGGCTCGGGCGCCAGGACGGGTGGGGCAATCGGCGCCGGCTGAGGTGCTGCGCGCAGGGCCTGCGCCTGGCCGCCCATCGGGAAGCGCGCCTGCGCCGGCGGCATGGCCGGCTGGCGGGACGCCGCACCCGCGGGCAGCGGCGCGACGTTGCCGCGCAGCGCGGCCGGCGTCGCCGTGGCGGCGGCGGCCGCGGTGAGGGCCGGCCCCAGCGCCGGCGCGTCCGGACACCGCTTCCACGGCGATCGCGGTGCCGCCGCGACGACCAGCTTCGGCGCCTCGCTGATGCCCTGGCCGGCGTGTCGATGCCGGTTGCCGCCACGGAGACGCGGATGCGGCCGGCGGAGTTCTCGTCGATGGCGGAGCCGAAGATGATGTTCGCCTCCTCGTCCACTTCCTCGCGGATGCGGTTGGCGGCCTGGTCGACCTCGAACAGCGTCATGTCGTCGCCGCCGGTGATGTTGATCAGCAGGCCGCGGGCGCCGGCCATGCAGGTGTCTTCGAGCAGCGGGTTGCTGATCGCGGCCTCGGCGGCGCGGACGGCGCGGTTCTCGCCCTCGGCCTCGCCGGTGCCCATCATCGCCTTGCCCATCTCGCCCATCACGGTGCGGATGTCGGCGAAGTCGAGGTTGACCATGCCGGGGGCGACCATCAGGTCGGTCACGCCGCGCACGCCCATGTAGAGCACGTTGTCGGCCATCTTGAACGCTTCCTTCCAGCCGGTGCGCTCGTTGGCGAGGCGGAAGAGGTTCTGGTTGGGGATGACGATCAGCGTATCGACGTGGGTCAGCTCGGCGATGCCGGCCTCGGCGGCGCGGGCACGCCGGCTGCCCTCGAAGGTGAAGGGCTTGGTCACCACGCCCACGGTCAGGATGCCCTTCTCGCGCGCCATGCGCGCGATGACGGGGGCCGCCCCGGTGCCGGTGCCGCCGCCCATGCCGGCGGTGACGAACACCATGTGGGCGCCTTCGAGGTGGCGATAGATCTCGTCCGCCGCCTCCTCGGCCGCCATCTGGCCGATCTCGGGCTTGGCGCCGGCGCCGAGGCCCTGGGTGATGTGCGGGCCGAGCTGGATGCGGCGGTCGGCGCGCGAATGCACGAGCTGCTGCGCGTCGGTGTTGGCCACGATGAACTCCACGCCCTGGAGGTTCATCGCGATCATGTTGTCGACCGCATTGGTCCCGCCGCCGCCGACACCGATCACGGTGATTCGGGGCGTGAAGTCGGTGTGCAGCTGCGGCGTCACGGTCAGGTTAAGGGTCATGGCGGGTCGCTCTCCCCAGATTGGGTCGGTTGTATCGTGCATCGGCGATTCGCGTCGGCCTCACAGCCGGCTGCGCAAAAAATCCGCCACCCGGCGCAGCAGGCCGCGGGGCGTTTCGATATCGAGATCGATTTCGACGAGGGCGCGGCCCTCGCCGGCGACCCAGCCGAGCAGGCCGACGGCGGTGGCGAAGGCGGGGCCGGTGGCGCTGTCGGGCAGGCCGCGCAGCGGCACCGGGCGGCCGGCGCGGACCTGGCCGCCGAGGATGCGATGCGCCATCTCGCGCACCCCGGAGAGCTGGCTGGCGCCCCCGGTCAGGACCACGCGATGGCCGGCGGCGCGCACCAGGCCCGAGGCTTCCAGCCGGTCCTTGACCAGCTCGAACGTCTCCTCCAGGCGCGGGGTGATGATGTTCACCAGCATGCTGCGGGGGATCTTGTTGATGTGATGCTCCTCCTCGCCGACCAGCGGCACCGGCAGCATCTCGCGCTCGTCGTCCGGGCTCGAAAGCACCGAGCCCGACAGCGTCTTCATCCGCTCGGCATGGGCGACGGGGGTGGAGAGCACCCGGGCGATGTCGTTGGTGACGTGCTGGCCGCCGAC
>JBGAIK010000017.1:0-34104 GCA_044225615.1 Acetobacteraceae bacterium
TTCATGCCCAGCAGGTGGACGCAGGTATAGGCCGCGAAGGCGCCGAGCATCATGATTTCGCCCTGGGCGAAATTCAGCATCTCGGTGGCCTTGTAGATCAGCACGAAGCCGAACGCGATCAACCCGTAGATGCAGCCGGAGGCCGCACCGTTCACGACGAGCTGCACCAGACGCGCGACGTCGTCCATCCAGCCTCCCCACTCGCGCGGCCCTCGAGGGGGGCGGCACGTTATCGTTGCACCGACCTTATGCGGCGGCCTCGCGGGGCGTCAATTGCGATGTGGGCACAGACGCGCGAGGATAGGCGGCTAGGACCTGGAGATAGCGATGACGAAGAAATTCCGCATGGGCGAGCTCACCGGCGGCGAGGCCCGCGAGGTCGCCGCCCGCAACCCGGTGCTGCTGCTGCCGCTCGGCAGCCACGAGGACCAGGGCCCCCACGCCCCGATGGGCGACTATCTCTCGGCCGAGAAGGTCGCGGAGCGGATCGCCGAGCGCGCCACTGCCGAGGGGACCGAGACCTACGTCGCCCCGGTGCTGCCCTTCGGCGGCGCCGACTATTTCGGCACCATGCCCATGGGCATCGCACTGTCCCAGGCCACGCTGGTCGCCGTGCTGCGCGACATGCTGTCCTGCCTGCTGCGCCACAAGCTGACGCGGCTGATCGTCATCAACGGGCACGGCGGCAACGTCCAGGCGGTGAACGAGACCACCCAGGAAGTCTACCGCGCCAAGGGCATCTTGATCCCGAGCTTCTATCTCTGGCGTGTCGCCTACGGCTTCCTGCCCGGCATCCTCGGCGCCGAGACGGCAGCGAAATCGGCCGGCCACGGCGCCGACCCGCTGACCTCGGTGATGATGACCCTGTTCCCCGACTGGATCCGCAAGGACATGGTTCCGCCCCCGCCCGTCGCTCCCAGCGTGATGGGCAGCAAGGTCTCCGGCTTCGGCTCGATTCGCTTCGAGGGCGTGGACATCAACGTGCCGGTCGAACTCGACCAGATCGCGCCGAACGGCGTCTGGAACGGCAACCCGGCGCTGTGCTCGGCCGAGACCGGGGCCAAGCTGGTGGAGAAGCTGGCCGAGATCGGGGCGAAGCTCGCGGCGAAAGTGGCCGCCGGATAAGAAAGCAAGGGCCTCCGGCGGCAAAAGGCCGGAGGCCTTTTGAAACCGTTCGTGCTCGCGGCTGCATCAACGGCTTTCGGTGATTGGCCGAAATACTGTCGTTCTTCCTTGCTTGGCGCCGCAGGCTACCGAAGTCTGCCACCGCACCCAACATCGTGCAGTGGCAGACTTCGGTGCCTGCGGCGCAGCAAGACATGCCTCGGTGTTTCGGCCAATCACCGAAGGCCGGCGCCCCAGCCGCCAGCGGGAATGGTTTCCAAAGGCCAATGGCCTTTGGCCGCCGGAGGCCCTTCCCTTGCCTTCCTTCCCGACCCCAGCCCTAAAGGCTGAACCGCTCGCCCAGATACACGCGCCGCACGTCGGCATGGGCCACCACCTCGTCCGGCACGCCCTCCATCAGCACCTGGCCGTCGTGCATGATGTAGGCCCGGTCGATGATCTCCAGCGTCTCGCGCACGTTGTGGTCGGTGATCAGCACGCCGATGCCGCGGTCCTTCAGATGCGCCACGAGGTCGCGGATCTCGCCCACTGCGATCGGGTCGATGCCGGCCAGCGGCTCGTCGAGCAGGATATAGGCGGGCTGGGTGGCCAGCGCCCGGGCGATCTCCACGCGGCGGCGCTCGCCGCCCGACAGGGCCAAGGCGGCGGTGCGGCGCAGGTGCAGGATGCCGAACTCGGCCAGCAGCTCGTCGAGCATCTGCTCGCGCCGGTCGGGGTCGTCCTCCACCACTTCCAGTGCGGCCATGATGTTCTGCTCGACATTCAGGCCGCGAAAGACGGATGCCTCCTGCGGCAGGTAGCCGATGCCGAGCCGGGCGCGGCGGAACATCGGCAGGCCGGTGATATCGTGCCCGTCCAGGCTGATCGAGCCGGTGTCGGGCCGCACCAGCCCCACGATCATGTAGAAGGTCGTGGTCTTGCCCGCGCCGTTCGGCCCCAGCAGCCCCACCACCTCGCCGCGCCGGACCGAGACGGTGACGTTCCGCACCACCGGCCGCTTGCGATAGACCTTGCCGACGCTGCGGGCGGTCAGCCCGCCGCTGCCGGGCAGCACGCGCAGCGCGGTCACGGCCGGCGCCCGCGCGTGGGCGCGGCCGGGGCGGCGGCGCCCTGGGCGTCGTTGGGCATGATCATGCCCTGCACCCCCCCGGATCCGCGATCATGCGCGCAACGCCGGTCTTCATGTTCACGTCGGCCGCCGGGCCGTTGATCTGGTTCTGCCCGTGCGTCACCCGCACATGGCCGACCACGCGGGCGAGCCCGGCCTCGACCACATAGACGCCGCGGTCGCCGCGCACCGTGTCGGTGGCGGTGCGCACCTCGACATTGCCGAACCCCTCGACGCGCTGCAGCTTGCCCGAGGCCGCCGGATCGGCCGCGCCCGGCTTCACCGCCACCGGCGTGCCGCCGGCGGGCGGCGCGGTGTAGCCCACCAGCGTGTCGGCGCTGACCCGGCGCCCGTCGCTCGTCACCACCACGGCCGCGCCGCGGGCCACCGCCATCCGCTTGTCCGACCAGTATTCCAGGCTGTCGCGCGCGGTGATCACCTGCTGCGGCGTGGTCAGCTTCAGCGCCCCGCCGGTCATGACCAGAACTGCCTGGTCGATGTCGTAGACCGCCCGCGCGCCCACCGCCTCGTCGGTTGGCGTCAGGATGCGCACGTTGCCCTCGGCCTCCAGCCGGTAGATCTCGTTGCCCCCCTCGGCCCCCGAGGCGCCCGGCTTCTTGCGGTACAGCGCGATCAGCCGGTCGGCCAGCACGGTCACGTTCTCGCGCACCGCGCGTGCCGAGCCGCTGGCGATCACCCGCTGCTCCTGCTCGCGCCATTCGAAGCCGCCGGCGGCGGTGACCTCCACCGGCCCGCCGCGCGACAGGTCGATCTGTTGCGCCACGGCCGGCAGCGGCAGCAGCAGCAGGGCCGCCAGCAGGCACCTCATCGCCGTCCCCCGTTCAGCACCAGCCGGCCGGGACCGGCGAACTGCGCCACCTGGCCGCGCTCGGTGATGGTGAAGCCCTGCGCGTCGAGCGTGCCGAACGGGCCTTCCATGTGCGTCCGCGTGCCGCTGGCCACCACGCCCTGCCTGAGGTCCATGGTGGCGGCGTCCGTCGTCACCACCGTGCCGTCGTCGCGATACAGCGTCACCTCGCCCGACAGGTCCAGAAGCTGCGCCTTCTGCATGTAGACGCCGGCATCGGCCTGCACCTGCGCCCAGCTGCCGCCCGACAGCGCCACATCGCCGACCGGGGCGGTCAGTTCGATCCGCTCCGGCCCGGCCTGGCGCGCGCTGGCGGCGGTCAGCGTGTAGGGCCGGCCGCTCTCGTCCTCGCCGCGATAGCGGGCATCGGTCAGCGTGCCGCTCTCCGGCATGCCGAGCCCGCGCCGATACAGCACCCGGGCGTTGTCGGTCTGGCGGGCGATTTCCGGCCACAGCGCCACCAGCGCCAGCAGGCCCAGCCCGGCCACCGGCAGCAGCCGCTTGCCGAACCCCACCATCCAGCGTCGGCGCGTGATCGCGACACTGCTCGGAGGCCGGCGCACCGCGCCGCCCAGCAGGCGCCCAGGCCGGTTGGAGGCGGTGCCGCTCATGCCACGCCTGCCCGCAGCAGGTCGTGGACGTGCAGGATGCCCACCGGGGCGCCGACCGGGTCGACCACGAACAGCGCCGTGATCGGCCGCGCCGGGTCGTTCATGATCTTCAGCGCCTCGGCGGCGAATGCCTCGGGCGCGATGGTGCGCGGCGCGGCGGTCATGATCGCCTCGACCGGAAGGGCGAGCAGGTCGGGCCCCATGTGCCGGCGCAGGTCGCCGTCCGTGATGATGCCGCACAGCGCGCCGCCCGCAGCCACCACGCCGAGGCAGCCGAAACGCTTCTCGGTCATGCGCAGCAGCGCCTGCGGCATCGGCGTCCCGCGGGCGGCCAGCGGCAGCTCGTCCGCGCCGTGCATCAGGTCGCGCACCCGCCGCAGCCGCGCGCCGAGCCTGCCGCCCGGGTGGAAGCTGCGGAAATCGGCCGCACCGAAGCCGCGCCGCGTGAGCAATGCCACGGCCAGAGCGTCGCCGAGTGCCAGCTGCATCGTGGTGCTGGTGGTCGGCGCCAGCCCCATCGGGCAGGCCTCGCGCGCGGCCGGCAGGATCAGCGCCTGGTCCGCCGCCTCGGCCAGCGCGCTGCCGGCGCGCGAGGTGATCGCGACCAGCGGGATGCCGAAGCGGCGCGAGTGGGCGATCAGGTCGGCCAGCTCCGCCGTCTCGCCCGAATTCGACAATGCCAGGATCGCGTCGCCTGGCACGATCATGCCGAGGTCGCCATGCGACGCCTCGGCCGGATGCACGAACAGCGCCGGCGTGCCGGTGGAGGCGAAGGTGGCGGCGATCTTGCGCGCCACATGGCCCGACTTGCCCATGCCGGTGACCACCACGCGGCCCCCGGCGCCGTGCAGCAGGTCGACCGCGCCGGCGAAGCCGTCGTCGAGCCCGTCGGCCAGCGCGCGCAGACCGGCCGCCTCGGTCGCCAGCACCTGGCGGGCAACATCCAGATCGGCCATGAGGGGGGCGATCGAGGCGGTCATGCGGCGTCCCGTGAATGCGTCGAGTATATCGGCCCGCCGGCCGCGCCTTCAATGCGCGAAGATGTCGGGCGCTTCCCAGCCGAGCACGTCGAGCCGCCCGCGCGTGGGCAGGAACTCGTAGCACGCCATCGCCAGCTCCAGCCGGTTCTCGCGCCGCAGCACCGCTTCCAGCTTGGCCCACAGCGCGTGCAGGTGCAGCACGTCGGAGGCGGCATAGGCGAGCTGCTCGGACGTCAGCTCGGTTGCGCCCCAGTCGGAGGTCTGCTGCTGCTTGGACAGGTCGATGCCCAGCAGCTCGCGGCACAGATCCTTGAGCCCATGCCGGTCAGTATAGGTACGGATCAGCTTGGAGGCGATCTTGGTGCAGCGCACCGGCGCGACCGTGATGCCCAGCGCCCGCTGCAGCATGGCGACGTCGAAGCGCGCGAAGTGCATCAGCTTGACCACGCCGGGATCGGCCATCATCCGGGCCAGGTTCGGCGCGTCATAGCCGCGGCCGCCCAGCGCCTCGGGAATCAGCTGCACCATGTGCGCATGCCCGTCGCCGGCCGAAAGCTGCACCAGGCACAGCCGGTCGCGCCGCGGGTCGAGCCCCATCGTCTCCGTGTCCACGGCGACCACAGGGCCGAGATCGAGCCCCTCCGGCAGGTCGTGCCGGTGGAGGTGGAGCGTTGCGTTGGCCATGAACTGCGTCTGATCCGCCATGCTGCGTGCTCGAAAGACTTGGTGCCCAGGAGAAGACTCGAACTTCCACGACCTTGCGGCCACAGGTACCTGAAACCTGCGCGTCTACCAATTCCGCCACCTGGGCAAGTCGGGCATGCGGTGGGCGGGCGATGTAGACCGCGATTCCCCCGCCGTCAACTGGCCTTGGCGCGGATCGGCGGCTACAACGCGCAGGGCAGCAAGGAGCGCAACGATGGGCGTGGCAACGGTGTTCGGCGGCTCCGGCTTCATCGGCCGCTACGTGGTCAAGCGCCTGGTGGCGGAGGGCCATCTCGTGCGCGTGGCGGTGCGCGACACCGAGGCGGCGCTGTTCCTCAAGCCGATGGGCGCCGTGGGCCAGGTGGTGCCGCTGCATGCCCCGGCGGAGGACGCGGCAGCTGCCGCACGCGCCGTCGCGGGGGCTGACTTCGCGGTGAATCTGGTCGGCATCCTGGCCGAGGCGCAGCCCGGCGACTTTGCCCGCGCCCATGTTGCCGCGGCGCGCACGGTGGCGGAGGCGGCGCGCACGGCCGGCGTTCGGCGACTGGTGCACCTTTCCGCCCTTGGCGCCGAGGCGGGCCATCCCGCGCTCTATGCCAGCACCAAGGCGGAGGGCGAGGCTGCGGTTCGCGCGGCGTTCCCCGACGCCACCGTCCTGCGCCCCTCGGTCGTGTTCGGCCCGGAGGACCGGTTCTTCAACCTGTTCGCCACCCTTGCCCAGCGCCTGCCGGTGATGCCGCTGTTCTCGGGCGCCACGAGGTTCCAGCCGGTCTACGTGGCCGACGTCGCCGATGCTGTGCTGGCTTCGCTCCATCGCGGCGATGCCGCGGGCCGGACCTATGCCCTCGGTGGCCCGCGGGTGATGAGCATGCGTGAGGTGGTCGACTATGTGCTGGCTGAGACGCGCCGCCGCCGCTGCGTCCTGGCGGTACCGCCGGGAATCGCCGCGCTGAAGGCCGCGGTTTTGGAGCGCCTGCCCGGCAAGCCGCTCACGCGCGACCAGCTGAAGCTCATGGCGCGCGACAACGTTGTCGCCCCCGACGTTCCGGGCCTCGCCGAACTCGGGATCGCGCCCACGCCGATCGAGGCGGTGGTCCCGGCCTATCTTCGCCGCTATCGCCCGGCCGGGACGCCAGATTAGGTATCAAAATGGGCCTAAATTTTGGCATCTCGCGCATTTTGCGATGCGGCATATCTGCCATGCCGGAGAAATAGGCAGCAAAACTGACTTAATCACGCGAAATGACTCGCCGCCTTCCGACTGGCCCGCTATAGCTGGTGCCGCCACGATGGAGGCTGGCCATGGCCGAGCGGATGCTGAAATTCGTCCAGATTGCGCAGGCGAACCCGGAAAAGCGCGCCGTCGCCGACCGGCGCTTCGATTTCGACGAGATCTACCGCCGCTTCGCCCCCGAGCAGGCCGCCGCCCAGGCCAGCCGCTGCAGCCAGTGCGGCGTGCCGTTCTGTCAGGTTCACTGCCCGCTTTCCAACAACATCCCCGACTGGCTCAAGCTCACCGCCGAAGGTCGCCTGGAGGAGGCCTACGAGGTCGCTTCCGCCACCAACAATTTCCCCGAGATCTGCGGCCGCATCTGCCCGCAGGACCGGCTCTGCGAGGGCAACTGCGTCATCGAGAAGGGGTTCGAGAGCGTCACCATCGGCGCGGTCGAGCGCCACATCACCGATACCGCCTTCGCCAATGGCTGGGTGAAGCCGATCCGGCCGGTCCGCGAAAGGGCCGAAAGCATCGGCATCGTCGGCGCCGGCCCGGGCGGCCTCGCCGCCGCCGAGGAGCTGCGTCGCCACGGCTACCAGGTGCACGTCTACGACCGCCACGACCGCGTCGGCGGGCTGCTGATCTACGGCATCCCCGGCTTCAAGCTGGAGAAGGAGATCGTGCTGCGCCGCTGGAAGCTGCTGGAGGAGTGGCGCCGGCCTGCCCGGCATCGTCCCCGCGCTCGACTACCTCACCGCCGCCAACCGCACCGGCCTCGGCGACGCGGTCCCCGATTTCACCTCCGGCCGGCTCGACGCGCAGGGCAAGGACGTGGTGGTGATCGGCGGCGGCGACACGGCAATGGACTGCGTGCGCACCGCGGTTCGCCAGGGTGCGGCCTCGGTCAAGTGCCTCTACCGCCGCGACCGCGCCAACATGCCGGGCTCGATGCGCGAGGTGAAGAACGCCGAGGAGGAGGGCGTCGCGTTCGTCTGGCTCGCTGCCCCCGAAGCCTTCCTCGGCGACGCCGCCGTCTCCGGCGTCCGCGCCGTACGCATGCATCTGGGCCTGCCCGATTCCTCCGGCCGCCAGTCGGTGGAGCCGATCGAGGGCAGCCATTTCACTTTGCCGTCCACCCTTGTCATCAAGGCGCTCGGCTTCGACCCGGAGGACCTGCCCGCAGCCTTCGGCGAAGCGGCACTCGGTGTCTCCCGCTGGGGCACGCTCAAGGTGGGTGCCAGCAGCTTCATGACCAACCTGAAAGGCGTGTTTGCCGCCGGGGATATCGTTCGGGGTGCGTCGCTGGTAGTCTGGGCCATCCGCGACGGCCGCGACGCGGCCCAGCAGATCCACGGCTACGTGCAACAATCCACCGCCGTCGCGGTGGCAGCGGAGTGACCCAGATGCGCCGACCAACCCTTGCCGCCTCCACCCTGCTCGCCGGCCTGCTTGTCGCCGGCGTCGCCTGCGCACAGACGCCGCCGACGCCGGCCGCTCCGGCCGCCCCGGTGCCTGCCGCCAGCCCCGAGGCGCATCGCGAGGCCGCGGCGCTGACCGAGATGATCGGCGTCACCAAGCAGTCCCAGCAGCTCATCGGCATCATGCGCAACCAGATGATCCAGCTGGTCATGCGCGCCGGCGCCAAGCCGCCGGCCAACGACCCGACCAAGCAGCCCGAGATGATGAAGCCCGAGGACGCCGCCAAGATCGTCGACGAGATCCTGATGCCGGAATTCGTCTCGCAGCAGAACGACCTCACCACCCAGATCATCGATGTCTGGGCCAACAACTTCAGCATCGACGATCTCAAGGGCCTGCGCGCCTTCTACAACACGCCGCTCGGCCAGAAGCTGATCCAGACCCTGCCGGCGGTGACCCAGCAGGGCATGTCGGCCGGCCAGGCCTGGGGCCAGCGCATCTACCAGGCGGCGATCCAGAAGCACAAGGATGCCCTGATTGCCAAGGGGCTGAGATTCTAAGAGAAAGGCAAGGAGAGGAAGGGGTTCTCTTTTGAAAAGAAGAACCAAAAAACTTTTGTCCGTTTGGCCGCGCGGGCTCCGCCCAAAGAACAACGGATAAAAGTCTTTTTGCTTCTTTTTCTTCAGAAAAAGAAGGCCTTCCTACCCCTTCCTTCGGGGAGACCGCAGATGACCGAATCCGCCGCCGCCTTCCTGTCCGCCTGGGACGCCAACGCCCGCGCCCTGTCCGGCACCTACGACGCCTCGATGGAGCACGATGCCTGCGGCGTCGGCCTGGTCGCGGCGCTGGACGGGAAGAAACGGCGCGACGTCGTCGTGGCCGGCATCAACGCGCTCAAGGCCGTCTGGCACCGCGGCGCCGTCGATGCCGACGGCAAGACCGGCGACGGTGCCGGCATCCACGTCGAAATCCCCCACGATTTCTTTGCCGACGCCATCCGCCGCGGCGGCGATCGCCTGCGCCCCGGCCCGATCGGCGTCGGCCAGGTCTTCCTGCCCAAGACCGATCTCGGCGCCCAGGAACGCTGCCGCCAGATCGTGGAAACCGAGGTGCTGAACTTCGGCTACCAGATCTACAGCTGGCGCCAGGTGCCCATCAACGTCGCCTGCATCGGCGAGAAGGCCAACGCCACCCGCCCCGAGATCGAGCAGATCATGCTCTGGTCCCCCGACCAGAATGACGAGGCGACGTTCGAGCGCGACCTCTACGTCATTCGCCGGCGCATCGAGAAGCAGGCCATCCTGGCGCAGATCCCGGAACTGTATTTCTGTTCCCTGTCCTGCCGCTCGATCATCTACAAGGGCATGTTCCTCGCCGAGAGCCTGACCGATTTCTACCCCGACCTGCTCGACGAGCGCTTCGTCTCCCGCTTCGCCATCTACCACCAGCGCTATTCCACCAACACCTTCCCCACCTGGCGCCTGGCCCAGCCGTTCCGCATGCTCGCCCATAACGGCGAGATCAACACGCTGACCGGCAACGTCAACTGGATGAAGTCGCACGAGACGCGGCTGTCCGACCCGGCGCTCGATCCGTGGATGGACGACGTGAAGCCCGTCATCCAGGCCGGCAGCAGCGACACCGCGACCCTCGACGCGGTGTTCGAGGTGCTGTGCCGCGCCGGGCGCGACGCGCCGATGACCAAGGCCATGCTGATCCCGGCCAGCATCGGCCAGGACGCGACGATGAAGCAGGCGCACCGGGACCTGTTCCTGTACTGCAACGCCGTCATGGAGCCGTGGGACGGCCCGGCCGCGCTGGCGGCCACCGATGGCCGCTGGGTCATCGCCGGTCTCGACCGCAACGGCCTGCGGCCGCTGCGCTACACGGTCAGCCGCAACGCCATGCTCATCGTCGGCTCCGAGACCGGCATGGTGAAGCTCGACGAGAGCGAGATCGTCGAGAAGGGCCGCGTCGGCCCCGGCCAGTGCATCGGCGTCGACCTCGACGGCCCGCGCTTCCTCGCCGACGAGGACATGAAGGACATGCTGGCCGCCCGCCAGCCCTTCGGCGAATGGGCCAAGAACATCCGCCAGATCGACCACATCGTGAAGACCGACGCGGCCGAGCCGGTGCTCTACGAGGGCGAGGCCCTGCGCCGCCGCCAGCTCGGCGTCGGCACCACGATGGAGGAGCTGGAAATGATCCTCCACCCGATGGTGGAGGACGCCCAGGAGGCCGTGGGCTCGATGGGCGACGACACCCCGCTCGCCGTGCTGTCCGGCTCCTATCGCGGCCTGTCGCATTATTTCCGCCAGGCCTTCAGCCAGGTCACCAACCCGCCGATCGACAGCCTGCGCGAGACCCGGGTGATGTCGCTCAAGACCAGGCTCGGCAATCTCGGCAACGTGCTCGACGAGGATTCCTCGCAGTTCGACCTGCTGCAGCTGGAAAGCCCGGTGCTCTCCACCGCCGAGTTCGCCGCCATGCAGGCGCATATGGGCCGCGGCGCCTGCGTGGTGGACTGCACCTTCCCCGTCGCCGACGGCGAGCCCGGCCTGCGTGCGGCCCTCGAGCGCATCCGCCGCGAGGCCGAGGAAGGCGTCCGCTCGGGCTGCGCCCACGTGATCCTCACCGACGAGGCGGTGGGCCCCGAGCGGGCCGGCATCCCGATGATCCTGGCCACCGGCGGCGTGCACACCCATCTCGTGCGCTCCTCGCTGCGCACCTTCACCAGCCTCAACGTCCGCGCCGCCGAATGCCTGGACGTGCATTCCTTCGCGGTCCTGATCGGCGTGGGTGCGACCACCATCAACGCCTACATGGCGCAGGAAAGCATCGCCGACCGCCACCGCCGCGGCCTGTTCGGCCAGATCTCGCTGAAGGAGGCGGTGCAGCGCTTCAAGAAGGCGGTGGACAAGGGCCTGCTCAAGGTGATGTCCAAGATGGGCATCGCGGTGATCTCGTCGTATCGCGGCGGCTACAATTTCGAGGCCATCGGCCTGTCGCGCGCCCTCGTCGCCGAGTTCTTCCCCGGCATGCAGTCCCGCATATCCGGCATCGGCCTCTCGGGCATCGCCCGCAAGGTGCTCCAGCTCCACGCCAGGGCCTGGTCGGCCGACATCGTCACCCTGCCCGTCGGCGGCCAGTACAAGCTGCGCCGCACGGGCGAGGCGCATGCCTTCGACGGCGCGCTGATCCACCTGCTGCAGGAGGCGGTGGCCACCGACAGCTTCCAGACCTTCCGCCGCTACACCGAGGCGGTGCGCCGCCAGCCGCCGATCGCGCTGCGCGACCTGCTCGACTTCCGCAGCGAGGGGCTGAAGCCCATTCCGGTGGACGACGTCGAAAGCATCACCGAGATCCGCAAGCGCCTGCTCGCCCCCGGCATCTCGCTCGGCGCGCTGAGCCCCGAGGCGCATGAAACCTTGTCCATCGCCATGAACCGCATCGGCGCCCGCAGCGACAGCGGCGAGGGCGGCGAGGACCCGGACCGCGCCAAGCCGCGCCCGAACGGCGACAATGCCTCCTCGGCCATCAAGCAGATCGCGTCGGGCCGCTTCGGCGTCACCGCCGAATACCTGAACAACTGCCGCGAAATCGAGATCAAGGTCGCCCAGGGCGCCAAGCCCGGCGAGGGCGGCCAGCTGCCCGGCTTCAAGGTCACCGGCCTGATCGCGAAGCTGCGCCACTCCACCCCCGGCGTGATGCTGATCAGCCCGCCGCCGCACCACGACATCTACTCGATCGAGGACCTCGCCCAGCTCATCTACGACCTCAAGCAGATCAACCCGGACGCCTCGGTCTGCGTGAAGCTGGTCGCCCGCTCCGGCATCGGCACCATCGCCGCCGGCGTGGTCAAGGCCAAGGCCGACGCGATCCTGATCAGCGGC
Source organism: Acetobacteraceae bacterium (assembly GCA_044225615.1). GTDB lineage: Bacteria > Pseudomonadota > Alphaproteobacteria > Acetobacterales > Acetobacteraceae > CAIYPH01. The sequence goes on from JBGAIK010000017.1 coordinate 11,926, forward strand.
CATTCCGGCGGCACCGGCGCCAGCCCGCAGACGTCGGTGAAATACGCCGGCCTGCCCTGGGAAATGGGCCTGTCCGAGACCCACCAGGTGCTGATGCTGAACCGCCTGCGCCACACGGTGAAACTGCGCACCGACGGCGGCATCAAGACCGGGCGCGACGTGGTGATCGCCGCCATGCTCGGCGCCGAGGAGTTCGGCATCGGCACCGCCTCCCTGGTCGCCATGGGCTGCATCATGGTCCGCCAGTGCCACTCCAACACCTGCCCGGTCGGCGTCTGCACCCAGGACGAGAAGCTGCGCGAGAAGTTCGAGGGCTCGCCCGAGAAGGTCATCAACCTGTTCAGCTTCATCGCCGAGGACGTCCGCTTCATCCTCGCCGAGCTCGGCTTCCGCAGCCTGACCGAGGTGATCGGCCGCTCCGACCTGCTCCAGCAGGTCAGCCGCGGCTCCGAGCTGCTCGACGACCTCGATCTCAACCCGCTGCTGGTCCAGGCCGACCCCGGGCCCTATGCGCGCCACTGCACGCTGACTGGCCGCAACGAGGTGCCGGAGACGCTGGACGCCCAGATGATCCAGGACGCCGCCGCCCTGTTCGGCCGCGGCGAGAAGATCCGTCCGCCTGCGCGGCTCCGCCGGCCAGTCGCTCGGCGCCTTCGCGGTGCAGGGGCTGAAGCTGGAAGTCTTCGGCGACGCCAACGACTATGTCGGCAAGGGCCTGTCGGGGGCCACGATCGTGGTGCGTCCGGCCCCCTCCTCCACCCTGCTCAGCCAGCAGAACACCATCATCGGCAACACCGTGCTCTACGGCGCCACCAGCGGCTTCCTGTTCGCCGCCGGCCAGGCCGGCGAACGCTTCGCGGTGCGCAACTCGGGCGCCACCGCGGTCGTCGAAGGCTGCGGCTCCAACGGCTGCGAATACATGACCGGCGGCACGGTGGTGGTGCTCGGCCAGGTCGGCGACAATTTCGGCGCCGGCTTCACCGGCGGCATGGCCTATGTCTACGACCCCGAAGGCCTCTTCCACCTGCGCGTCAACGCCGAAAGCCTGCAATGGCAGCGCGTCGCCTCGCCCCACTGGGCCGAAGCCCTGCGCCGCCTCGTCGCCATGCACGTGGAAGAAACCAGCAGCCGCTATGCCCGCATGCTGTTGCACGACTGGGACATCGTGCTGCCGCGCTTCTGGCAGGTGGTACCGAAGGACTATGTGAGGTACCTGCCGGCGCCGCTGACCGAGCCGATGGACGAGGCGCTGCGGGCGTAGGCCGGGCGGGGTGCCTGCGGCGGCCGGGGGCCTCTCCCTTGCCTACGCGCTACGCTTCCGCATCGCCTCGCTGAGGAATTCCGGCTTAAGCTTGGTCCCGAGCCCCGGCCCGGTGAGCGGCGACAGGAAGCCGTTCTCGATCGGCGGCAGGTCGGTGACGACGTCGTTGTACCAGCCGCGGGTGTAGGCGCGCACGGTTTCCTGGATCATGCCGTTGCGGGCATGCAGCGAGATATGGGTGCCCGCGGTGAAGCCGACCGGGCCGGTGCAGTCGTGCGGGGCGACGGGGATCTGCCAGGAGTCGGCCAGGGCGACGATGTTGCGGGCCTCGCTGATGCCGCCGCACCAGCCGGGATCGAAGGAGAGGATGCCGACGGCGCGCTGTTCGAGCAGGCGGCGGAAGCTTTCCTTCGGCGCCGTGGTCTCGCTGGCGAGGATGGGGATGCGGGTGAAGCGGGCGAGCTCGGCCAGGCCCTCGGCGTCGTCCATGCGGATCGGGTCCTCGAACCAGGTCGGTTCGTAGGGTTCGAGGGCACGAAAGATGCGCTTGGCACTTTCGATGTCCCACATGGAGTGGAGTTCCACCATCAGGTCCATCTTGCGGCCGACGGCTTCGCGGATCAGGCGGAAGGGGCGGACGCCGTCCTCGATCTGGGCGGCGGTGATGCCGGTCCGGCCGTTCTGCTCGGCGGCGAAGTCGAAGGGCCAGATCTTCATGCCGGTGATGCCGTCGGCCAGCAGGTCGCGGGCGAGCTCGGCGGGGCGTTCGAGGAAGCCGCGCAAATCGTCGTAGCGGTCCCCGGCTTCGCCATCGAGGCCGAAGCGGTGGCCGATGGCGCCGGTCCTGGTAACGTAGTGGGGGCCGGCGCAGGTGTTGTAGATGCGGATGCGGGGGCGGGCGAGGCCACCGAGCAGGCGGTGGATGGGCAGGCCGGATTGCTGGCCGAGCAGGTCCCACAGGGCGATGTCGATGGCCGAGGCGGCGCGCATCTCGACGCCGGAGCTGGCATAGCCGACCGGATGGCGCGCGAGCGTGGCGTTCCAGTGGGTGATGCGGGTGGCATCGGCGCCGATCAGCAGCGGGGCGGCGATCTCGTGGATCCAGGCCTCCACCGCGGCCGGGGCGAAGAAGGTCTCGCCCAGGCCAATGAGGCCGGCATCGGTTTCGACATGGACCCAGAGCAGGTTGTCGTGGAACGGGGCGCGGAGGGTTTCGAGGGCGGTGATGCGCATGGCGTGACCTTTGCTCGATCGCGTGAGTCTCGCTCTCCGGCCTGCGGCCTCAAGCGATCACGCTCATGGGTGGCTGCGGGGAATGGGCGCGACGGAGGGGCGCTCGGCCTCCGCGGCGGCGACCGCGGCCAGCACGGCCTGGACGTGGCGGGCGGCGAAGGCGCGGAAGGCGGCCGGATCGGTCTGGCGCCAGTCGTAGAAGCCGAGGCCGGAGGCGGCACCGGTTTCGCCGCGGGCGGGCAGGTCGCGGACGAACTGCATGGCCTCGCGGTGCGGCGAGAGATGGGGAACAAGCTGGCTTTGCGAGGCGGCGTGGGTGCCGAGGCCGGAGAGGTCCTTCTGCTCGATCAGGCCGGTGACGCACATGCGCGGCGCGAGCAGGCGGCGGATGACCAGGTCCACGGTGGCGACATCGACCGCGCCGTCGGCGACCATGCTGTAGGCCTCGTGCGCCATGGCGTGCTGGAGGCGGTTGATGAGGGCGCCGATGACGGGGCGGGCGATGCGGATGGACTGCCGGCCGGCGGCGGCCAGCGCGGCTTCGATGGCGGCGAGGGTTTCGGGCGCGGTCTGGCGGACCGCGACGAGTTCCACGAAGGGCCAGGTGTCGGCGGGATACATGTAGTGCAGGCCGCAGAATTTCCCTGGCTGGGCGAGGCGGTCGGCGAGGTCCTGCAGGGGCAGGACGGAGGTGTTGGAGGCGATGATGGTGCGCCTGCCCCAGGCCGCTTCGGCGCGGGCGAGGAAATCGTGCTTCAGCGCCAGGTCTTCCGGGATCGATTCGATCAGCAGGTCGGGCGCCGGGCCGTCGAAGCCGCCGACCAGGGCGACGCCGTCGGGCAGGCCGGGCTTGGGGGCGGATGGGTCGCGGGTGAGCAGCGCGAGGTCCAGGCCGCTGCCCGCGAAACTGCGCAGGATGCCCATGCCCATGGCGCCGCTGCCGGCGACGCAGATGCGCCTGATCGCGTGCACGAAGCGCCCTCCTTTGGCACGATGCGCTGCGAAGGCTGTTGGAACGGACCGCATGCGTCAATGCCATGACATCGCCGACCTGCGCCGCGCCGCACGGCGGCGCCTGCCGCGGGGACTGTTCGACTATGTCGATCGCGGCACGGACGGGGATGTCGGGCTGGCACGCAACCGGGCGGCGTTCGATGCGGTGGAGTTGCTGCCGCAGGTGCTGCGCGACGTGGCAGGGCGGACGCTGGAGGTGGAGCTGTTCGGCCGCCGGCTGCCGTTGCCGGTGGCGATCGCACCGATGAGCCCGGCAGGGCTGCTGTGGTTCGAGGGCGAAGGGGCGCTGGCAAAGGCCGCCGCGGATTTCGGCATTCCGTATACGCTGCCGACGGAATCGATGACGCCGATGGACCGGATCGCGGCGCTGGGCGGGAAGTGGTGGTTCCAGCTCTATGTCTGGGCCGACAAGGCGCTGAGCTGGGCACTGGTGGAGCGGGCGGCGGCGGCAGGGGCGGAGGCGCTGCTGCTGACGGTGGACACTGCGGTCTCGCCGTACCGGGCGTTCAACAATCGCAGCGGCTTCGGCACGCCGTTCCGGCCGACGATGGCGAACCTGGCCGACATGCTGCTGCATCCGCGCTGGCTGGCGGGGGTGATGGGCCGGTACTGGCTCGCCTCGGGGCTGCCGCGGATGGAGAACCATCCGGGCCGGCGCAGCGTGCTGGCGGGGGCGGCGGCGGAGACGCGGCTGAATGCCTCGGTCACCTGGGACGATCTTGCGCAGATTCGGCGGATCTGGCCGCGGCGGCTGCTGGTGAAGGGGGTGCTCCAGGCCGAGGATGCGCGCCGGGCAGTGGGGATGGGCGCCGACGGCGTGGTGGTGTCGAACCATGGCGGGCGCAACCTGGACGGGGCAGCGGCGCCGATCGCGGTGCTGCCATGCATTCGCGCGGCGCTGGGGGACGGGGCGACGGTGCTGCTGGACAGCGGCATCCGGCACGGCGGCGACATCGCCAAGGCGCTGGCGCTGGGAGCGGATGCGGTGTTGCTGGGGCGGGCGGCGCTGTTCGGGCTGGCGGCCGGGGGCGAGGCGGGGGTGGCGCGGGCGCTGGAGCTGCTGCGCGTCGAGTTCGGCACGGTGCTGGGGCTGCTGGGGTGCCGCAGCCCGGCGGAGCTCAATCGCGGGCTGGTGCGGGGCGGCTGAACCGGTCCGGGAGCGTTTCTTCTTCGCCCGGACGCAAGAAAACCCTTGCGGCGCAGGCGAATTCAGCGTTTCGCTGCATCTGTTTGAAGGCAGCGGCGATTCGGCCCCGAGCGGCGCAGGATGCGCAATACCCCGCCTCTGCAGAGCGGCCCCGCCCAGCGGGCCAGGAGCGATGTGACAAACGATCCGAACCGGTCCGGCGCCGATGCGGCCCCTGCGACTGAGCAGCGAACGACAGACCAGGACGAGGCCCGCATGCGCGAGGCGCTTGGCCTGACATCGAGGGGCCAGCGGGACAGCCGGCCGAAACCGCAGACGGTGACGTTCAACGCGCCGCTGACGCGCGGCGGCGGCGGGGACATGCCGAAGCGGCGCTTCGTGCGCGACGGCGAGGTGCAGGTGACGCTGGTTTCGGGCAGCCGCACCGGCGAGCCGGCGCAGCATCGCCGGCCGCCGCCGCCGGCCAACGAGCGGCCCGACCAGATGCAGGCGCAGCTGCGGGCCGAGCGGACAGCGCGCGAGAAGGCCGAATGGGCGCTGAAGGACGCGCGCGATGCGGTGCAGGAGCTGACGCGCAAGCTGGGCCAGATCGGCCAGGCGCGCGACGAGGCGGTGAGAGGCGGCGCGGCGCGGAAGGCCTCGCGCGCCGCGCTGGCGCAGCAGCTGGAGACGGTGCAGGCGCAGCTTTCCGCCGGGCATTCGCCCGGGCGCGCAGGCGGAGCAGGCTGCGCAGCAGCTGGAGCCGGCCGCACCGGTGGAGGCTGTCCCCCCTCCCCCGCCGCCCACGCCGGCCGCCAAGCGCGGCCCCGGCCGGCCGCGCAAGGCCGAGGCGGCGCCGATCGTGCCGAAGCGCAAGCCGGGCCGGCCGCGGGTGGAAAAAGATCCCGAGCCGGTGAAGTGGTGGGTGCCCAAGCGCAAGCCGCGTGCGGTGAAGGCCGGCTGAGATGCCCAGGATCACCTATATCGAGCATGACGGCACCGCCCATACGGTGGAGGCGGTGGCCGGGCAGTCGGTGATGCGGGGCGCGGTGGACAACAACGTGCCGGGCATCGATGCCGATTGCGGCGGGGAATGCGCTTGCGCGACCTGCCACGTGTACGTGGACCCGGCATGGACCGACCGGACCGGCGCGCGGACGGAGACGGAGGAGACGATGCTGTCCTTCGCCGCAGCGACGCAGGGGAACTCGCGGCTGTCGTGCCAGATCGTGGTGACCGCGGCGCTGGATGGGCTGGTGGTGCGGATGCCCGAAGGCCAGCATTAGCGAAGAACGGATAAAAGTCTTTTTGCTTCTTTTTCTTCAGAAAAAGAAGGCCTTCCTTACCCCCACACCGCCTCGTAGACCCTCAACCAGTTGCCGCCCAGCACCTTGGCGATATCGCCGGGCGAATACTGCCGGCGCAGCAGTTCCGCGGTGAGGTTGCCGAGCCTGTCGGGCGTCTCGATGCCGGCCGGATAGTGGTAGGGCGGGTTGCGGTAGGCGGTGCCGTCCCACAGGCCGCGGGCAACATAGTCGTCGCGCATCGCCTGGGCGGCGGCGAGCGGCATGTACGGCTCCTGCCAGCGGAAATAGTCCATGCCGATGCCGACATGGTCGATGCCGGCAACCGCGATGACGTGCTCGACATGGCGCAGCCAGTCATCCAGCGTGGGGGCGTCGCCGGCACCGATGAAGGCGGGGAAGCCCATGATGCCGACCACGCCGCCGGTCTCCGCGCAGGCGCGGATCTGGTCGTCGGCGATGTTGCGGCGGGAGTCGAAGACGGCACGCGGGTTGGAATGGGAGAAGATCGCCGGCGCGGTGGACAGCGCGATGGCCTCCAGGCTGCTGCGGCGGCCGACATGGGAGCAGTCGACGATGACGCGGGCCTCGTTCAGGCGGCGCACCACGCGGCGGCCGTAGCGGCTGAGGCCGGCATCCTCCGGTTCCTCGGCACCGTCGCAGACGGCATTGCGGGTGTTGTAGGCAAGGCCCATCACGCCCATGCCGATGGCCTTGAACGCGTCGATCAGGTCGGGGTTGTCCTCGATCGGCTCGGTGCCCTGGCAGTGCAGGAAGATGCCGAGCCTGCCTTGCGCCTTGGCGTCGCGGATGTGCTGGGCGCGGTGGACGATGAGCAGGTCGTCGCGTTCGCGGGCGAGGCGGTGCCAGCGGCCGAAATTGCGCAGCGTGTTCGAGGCCGAGGCGAGCGCGCCGGCACCCAGCGCGGTGACGCCGCCCTGCCTGTAGAGCTCGATGTACTCGGGCGACGCGTCGTTGAGCAGCGGGCAGGTGGAATCGATGACGATGCTTTGCGCGTGCAGCGCGGCCGCATCCATCTCAGGCCACCAGCGGCGCGCGCTCCATGGACTGGCGCATCCAGGCCGCGGCGGCGTCCTCGTCGAACAGCTCGGTCAGCTTGCTCATCATCGTGCCGCCGAGCTCCTCGGCATCCACGATGGTCACCGCCCGGCGGTAGTAGCGGGTGACGTCGTGGCCGATGCCGATGGCGATGAGCTCGACCAGGTTGCGGTTCTCGATCTCGCGGATCACCTCGCGCAGGTGCTTTTCCAGGTAGTTGCCGGGATTGACCGACAGCGTGCTGTCATCGACCGGGGCGCCGTCGCTGATGACCATGAGGATGCGGCGATGCTCGGGGCGGCCAACCAGGCGCTTGTAGGCCCATTGCAGGGCCTCGCCGTCGATATTCTCCTTCAGCAGGCCTTCGCGCAGCATCAGGCCGAGATTCTTGCGGCTGCGGCGCCAGGGCGCGTCGGCCGCCTTGTAGACGATGTGGCGCAGGTCGTTGAGGCGCCCCGGGTTGCGCGGCTTGCCGTCGGCGACCCAGCGCTCGCGCGCCTGGCCGCCCTTCCAGGCGCGGGTGGTGAAGCCCAGCACCTCGACCTTGACCGCGCAGCGCTCCAGCGTGCGCGACAGGATGTCGCCGCACATCGCCGCGACCGTGATCGGGCGGCCGCGCATGGAGCCGGAATTGTCGATCAGCAGGGTGACGACGGTGTCGCGGAAATCGGTGTCGCGCTCGCGCTTGTAGGACAGCGCCAATAGCGGGTTGACGATGACGCGGGCGAGGCGGCCGGCATCGAGGATGCCCTCTTCCAGGTCGAAATCCCAGGCGCGGGTCTGCTGGGCGAGCAGGCGGCGCTGGAGGCGGTTGGCGAGCTTGGAGACGACGCCCTGGAGGTGCTGGAGCTGCTGGTCGAGCTGCTGGCGCAGGCGGCCGAGCTCCTCGGAATCGCAAAGATCCTCGGCGGCGACTTCCTCGTCGTACTGCTTGGTGAAGGCGCGGTAGAGGTTCTCGTTGTCGGCGAGCGGACGGTCGCGGCGGGGCTGGGGGCCGCCGGGCTTGTCGTCGCCCTCGGCGGCAGCGGCGTCCTCCTCGGCCTCGTCGCCGGTCTGGTCGTCGCTGGCCTCGCCTTCCATTTCCTCGGGCTGGGCACCGAGCATCGACTCGGTGTCGCTCTCGGACTGGCCTTCGCCTTCCTGGGAATTGTCCTGCTGGCCGGACTGGTCGCCGTCCTGGCCTTCGTCGTGGTCCTCGGGCTGGGCATCGACCTCGGCCTCGGCGAGGTCCATCGCCGCGAGCAGCTTGCGGGCGGCGCGGGTGAAATCCACCTGGCTGTCGCGGGTGGCGGCCATCTCGGCGATGGCGGCGTCGGCCTTCTCGCCCAGCGTGTCGCGCCAGAGATCCAGCACTTTCTGCGCCGCCGGCGGGGAGGGCTCGCCCGACATCTTCTCGCGCAGCAGCAGGGCCAGCGCCGCCGAGATCGGCAGCTGGTCCTTGCGGGTCATGCGGTCGTAGCCCTCGGCCTCGCATTCCTCGGCGAGGCGGGCGCGCAGGTTGCCGGCCACGCCCTCCATGAATTTCGCGCCCACCACCTCGACACGCGCCTGCTCCAGCGCGTCATAGGCGTCCTTGGCCTCGCGGCGGGACGGCATGCGGGCGTTGTGGACGGCGTCGTCATGGTGGCGCAGGCGCAGCGCCAGACTGTCGGCGGCGCCGCGCAGGCGGGCCATTTCCTGCGGCGGCAGGGCGCGGGTGGGCAGCGGCAGGCGGGCACGCTTACCGGCGAGGCCCGAGGGGCCGGGCTGGAAGGCCACCTGCACCTCGTCGGTGCCGGCGATGGCGCGCAGCACGCCGGCCGTGGCGCGCTTGAACTCTTCCGAGCGCGTGTTGTCCTTGGAACCGCTCATCGCGCCCTCGCCGTCAGTCGTGGATTACTTCCGGCCCGGCATCAGCCCGGTGGAGACCTCGGTGCCGAAGCAGCGCTGGAAGTATTCCGCCACCGTCTGCCGCTCCGCCTCGTCGCATTTGTTGAGGAAGGTCATGCGGAAGGCGAAGCCGACATCGGTGAAGATGCGCGCATTCTCGGCCCAGGTGATCACCGTGCGCGGGGACATAACGGTCGAGATATCGCCGTTGATGAAGCCCGCACGGGTCAGGTCGGCGAGCGCCACCATGCTCTCGACCCGCTTGCGCTCGGCCTTGTCGGACGGATCGACGCCCATCTTGGCCAGCACGATCTCCACCTCCTGCCCATGCGGCAGGTAGTTCAGGGTGCAGACGATGTTCCAGCGGTCCATCTGGCCCTGGTTGATCTGCTGGGTGCCATGATAGAGGCCGGTCGTATCGCCGAGGCCCACCGTGTTGGCGGTGGAGAACAGGCGGAAGGACGGGTGCGGGCGGATCACCTTGTTCTGGTCGAGCAGGGTCAGCTTGCCCTCGACCTCCAGCACGCGCTGGATGACGAACATCACGTCCGGGCGGCCGGCATCGTACTCGTCGAACACCAGGGCACAGGCATGCTGGAGCGCCCAGGGCAGGATGCCCTCGCGGAACTCGGTGACCTGCTTGCCATCCTTCAGGACGATCGCGTCCTTGCCGATCAGGTCGATGCGGCTGATATGGCTGTCGAGGTTGACGCGGATGCAGGGCCAGTTGAGGCGGGCGGCCACCTGCTCGATATGGGTGGACTTGCCGGTGCCGTGATAGCCCTGGACCATGCAGCGGCGGTTGAAGGCGAAGCCGGCGAGGATCGCCGTCGTCGTCTCCTTGTCGAAGCGGTAGGCGGGGTCGATCTCCGGCACATGCTCGGTGCGCACCGAGAAGGCGGGCACGTCCATGTTGACGTCGACGCCGAAAACCTCACGCGCGTTCACGGTGATGTCGGGAAGATCGATCGCCGAGGTCGGCAGGGCACGGGCTTCGGCGAGGGCGGCAACCTTGTTCATAGGCCAGCGATCCTGTGATTTCTCAGGGCATACTACGCCCGGGTTTCGGCAATGGGTAGGGTTCGGCTGTCACGGTGCTGCAAGTCAGCCCGTAGCCGCCAGCTTGGGTTGCGCGGCGAGCCGGCCGCGCAGGGTGGCATAGGCGAGGTTGATCGTCTTGAGCCGCTCCTCCGCCGCCCGGTCGCCACCATTGGCGTCCGGGTGATGGCGCTTGGCAAGCTCCTTGTATCGCGTCTTGAGCGTATCGATCGTGAGCGGCCAGGCAAGCCCCAGGGTCGCCAGCGGCTCGCGCAACTCGGCGGGCGTGTCCTGGGCCGGCCTGCGGCGCTCGGCCGCACGGCCGGCATGCAGCACGCCGAGCGGGTCGCGCAGCATGTCCGGGTCGATCTGGCCGCTGGCGCCGATGCGGCCGAGCGGCCAGGTGGGGCGCTGCCAGGCGGTGTCGGCGCGCAGCTGCGCCTCGATCTCGCCCGGGGACATGCCCTTGTAGAAGTCCCAGGAGGCATTGTAGGCGCGCACATGCTCGAGGCAGAACCACCAGTACTGGTTCAGTGCCGCGCGCGACTTGGGCGCACGATATTCCCCGGCATTGGGGCAGCCTGGCATGTCGCAGGATTGGCCCGGCGCCGCTGGATCGGGCGCGTAGGCCCGGTTGCGTACGAAGCGTCGGGTCATTTGAGGGTTTGTGCGGCCTAACGCGGTTTTTGGGAAGGGGGGATTTGCGCCATCCGGCGGGGCACGGCATGGTCCGGGCGATGAGCGACCCCAGTTCCAGCCGCCGCGCCGGACGCATCGAAGCCGCCCTGCGCGCCACCTTCGCCCCGGACCTGATCCGGGTGACCGACGACAGCGCCCGCCATGCCGGCCATGCCGGCGCGGCGCCGGGCGGCGAGACGCACTATACTGTGGTGATGGCCGCGGCTGCCTTCCAGGGCATAGCCGGGTGGATCGCTCCCGCGCCGTGCACCTGGCGCGCTGGCAAGGAGTTCGCCGGCGGACTGCACGCGCTGGCGCTGACCCTGCGCACGCCCGAAGAACACGCGCGGATCAGCGCTGCGGAAACCGGCGGTTAAGTGTTTGTTGGCAATCTGCGTCGCCAAACGCGACGGAGAACAGCCATGAAAGCGAGCTGCCTGGTCAATCGCAACGTCACCGCCCTGCGCGGGCGGACCAGCATGCGGCTGGAGCCCGAGTTGTGGGAGGCGCTGGAGGAGATCTGCGCCCGCGAGGCCATGAGCCTGACCGAGATCGTCAAGCAGATCGAGCGTGTGGGCCATCCCGGCAGGCGCACCAGCGGTGCGGGTCCACGTGCTGGCCTATTTCCGCCGCGCGGCGACCGAGGCCGGGCATCGCCAGGCCGGCCACGGGCCGCACCGGGCCGGCGAGGCCGCGGGCTGGGATCAGCCGGTGCGGGACACCTCGGCACTCAGCGCCGCCCTGCCGCCCGTGTAGAGATGCGGCCAGCGCGCCCGCACCACGGGGCCATCGGCGGCGTAGGCGTGGCAGGTGTCGAGCATGCGCGCCGCGCCGTCGTCGTCCTGCTGGCCGGCCGCCGCACGCCGCTGGCTGCGCACCGACCAGATGGTCTGCAACGCCGTCGTTGCGATCTCCTGCAGCATTTCCCGCAGATGGGTGCAGCCGGCCGGCCCCGCCATCCGCGCATTCGCCTCCCTCAGGAAGCCTGACCGGATCCGCAGCCCGACCAGTCGGCCATAGCTCTCCGCCCCGCCCGGGCAGGTCGCATACGGCCCGTGATCGGTGCAGGCCTCGGCGGCGACGATCTCCATCCGCTCATCCACCGTCAGGCGCACCCACATGCCGTGCAGCGGCGCCCCCGGCGCCAGACGGCCGCGATGCTCGGTGACGAACTCATGCGCCTTGGTGTCGAGCAGCTGCGCCTCGATGTCGTACAGGCCATCGGCACGCGCATAGCCATCGATCTGGATGGCGCGCCGGTGCAAAGGCGTGCGCTCCACGGACGGACTCAACGGCATCACATTCCTCCGGCCACATGCTGCGACGCAACATGTGGCAAGCGTACTGCCGGACGCAAGGAATCAGGTGGCCGGCTCGCCCTGCACCGGCACATGGCCGCACTGCGCGATCAGCGCGGTGATCTCCGCCACCGCCGCATCCACCGCCGTCCGGTCGTTGCCCTTGGCCACCAGCGCCACGCCGTTGCCGTCGCCGCGATAATAGGGGTAGCTGCCGATATCGAGCGCCGGATAGCGCTTCTGCACCGCCTCCAGCCCCTCGGCGATGCGGCCCTCGGCGAGACCCTTGGCATGCACCGCGCCGGCCACGATCGGCGGGCCGCCGGCCAGGCTCGGCGCCAGCCACTCGAACATCACCTGCATGATCCGGGGCACGCCGGCCATCACATGCACGTTGCCGATGGTGTAGCCCGGCGCGATCGAGATCCCGTTGTCGATCAGCACCGCCCCGCGCGGCATCGTCGCCATGCGCTGCCGCGCCGCATTGAACTCGCCCGGCTTGTAGTGCCGCTCCATCCGCGCCCAGGCCTCGGGATGCGGCTCCCACGGCACGCCAAAGGCGGCCGCCACGCACTCGCTGGTGATGTCGTCATGCGTCGGCCCGATGCCGCCGGTGGTGAACACATGATCGAACTTCGCCCGCACCTCGTTGACGGTCGAAACGATCGTCTCCGGCACATCCGGAATCACCCGAACCTCGCGCAGCGGAATCCCGATCTCGCCCAACCTGGTGGCCAGGAACTTGATGTTCGCATCCTGCGTGCGGCCCGACAGGACCTCGTTGCCGATCACCAGCAGGCACGCCGTCGGATTCATCGCCATCGAAAACTCTCCCTACGCGCGCATGGTCTTCCGATGACACAGGGCGCGTCAATCTCAGGAAGGCAGGCGTTCGAGGCCAGGGCGGCGCTGGCCACCCTGGCCGCCGGAGGCCCTTCGCCTAAAGAAAATCCCGCAACAGCGGCACGAGCGGAATATCGGCCGGCGGCATCGGATAGGACCCGAGTTCTTCGGGACGGACCCATGCCAGGGTCTGGCCTTCGCGCGCCTGGGGCGTGCCTTTCCATTTGCGGCAGAGGAAGAGGGGCATCAGCAGGTGGAAGCTGTCGTATTCGTGCGAAGCGAAGGTGAACGGCGCCAGGCAGTTGGCGGCGACGTCGATGCCGAGTTCTTCCTTCAGCTCGCGGATCAGCGCCTGTTCGGGCGTTTCGCCGGGGTCGAGCTTGCCGCCGGGGAATTCCCACAGGCCGGCCATTTTCTTGCCTTCGGGGCGGCGGGCGAGGAGGATTCGCGTGTCGCCGTCGATCAGCGCACAGGCGGCGACCAGCACGATGGGCTTGGAGCCGTCCGGCGTCGGCTCGGCCTCATGGACGCCGAACAGGTCGGTGCGGGTGGCCTCGAAACGGAGGATCTTCTGCTCGCGGTTGCGGGCGGTGAAGTGCTGGGTGCCGTCGCCGGTGTGGCGGAAGCCGATGCGGCGGAGCACGGCGATGGAGGCGCCGTTGTCGGTGGCGGTGGTGGCGGTGATGCGGTCGAGGTCGAGATTGGCCATGGCCCAGCGCGCGAGCCGCCCGGCCGCCTCGGTGGCAACGCCGTGCCCCCAGAAGCGGCGGCCGACCCAGTAGCCGAGGCTGGCAGTGCGGGCCTTGCGGTCCAGCCGCAGTCCCACGCCGCCCACGATCATCTCGTCGCCGTTCTCGTGCCCGGTGATGGCAAGATGGTACTCACGTCCGACCGCCAGCGCCTCGGCGGCGAAGGCGATCCAGGAATCGGCGTCCTCCCGCGGATAGGGGTAGCGCACCACGGCGAGGGTGGAGCAGACCTCCCAGTCGTTGAGCACGCGGTGAAGCTCCGCCGCGTCGGCGGCGCGGTAGGGGCGCAGCGTGAGGCGGTCGGTGGCGAGTGGCGCGAATGCGGCGTCGGTCGCGATCAGCTGCGGTAGCTCCCGTTGATGTCGATGTAGCCGTGGGTCAGGTCGCAGGTCCAGACGGTGGCCTTGCCGCGGCCGAGGCCGATGTCGACGGCGATGTCCACTTCGCGGCCCTTCATGTGGGCGACGACGGGGGTTTCGTCGTAGCCGGGGACGACGCCGCCGTCCTTGGCCATCCAGGTGCCGCCGATGCCGACCGAGATCCTGTCGCGGTCGGCCGGCTCGCCGGCCTTGCCGACGGCCATGACGATGCGGCCCCAGTTGGCGTCCTCGCCGGCGATGGCGGTCTTGACCAGGGGCGAGTTGGCGACGGCCAGCGCGATCCGCTTGGCCGACCTGGCGCTGGTGGCGCCGGTGACGTCGATGCGCATGAGCTTCTGGGCGCCTTCGCCGTCGCGGACGACGAGCAAGGCGAGTTCGAGCAGGACCTCGTTCAGGGCGCGGGCGAAGTCGGCCAGGATCTTGCCGCCCTCGTCGGAGACGCGCGGATGGCGGGCCTGGCCGGTGGCGAACAGCATGACGGTGTCGGAAGTGGAGGTGTCGCTGTCCACCGTGGTGCAGTTGAAGCTGGTCTCGACGCCCTTGGACAGCAGGGCCTGCAGGGCGGGGGCGGGGATCTTGGCGTCGGTGAAGATGAAGCAGAGCATCGTGGCCATGTCGGGGGCGATCATGCCCGAGCCCTTGGCCATGCCGCTGATGCGGACCTCGGAATCGCCGATCCTGGCAGTGCGGGTGCTGGCCTTGGGGAAGGTGTCGGTGGTCATGATGCCGCGGGCGGCGTCCTCCCAGCGTTCCTCGGCGAGCGCGCCGTGGAGCTCGGGCAGGGCGGCGGTGAGCTTGTCGTGCGGGAGGACCTCGCCGATGACGCCGGTGGAGGCGAGGAAGACCTGCTTCTGCGGGCAGCCGACCAGCTTCGCCGCGGCGACGGCGGTGGCCTTGCAGGCCTCGGCGCCGGCCTTGCCGGTGAAGACGTTGGCGTTGCCGGCGTTGACCACCACGGCGCGGGCCTTGCCGGCGGGCAGGATGGCGCGGCACCAGTCGATCGGCGCGCCGGGGCATTTGCTGGAGGTGAAGACGCCGGCGACCGTGGTTCCGGCCGCCAGCTCCGCCATCACCACGTCGTTGCGGCCCTTGTAGCGGATGCCGGCGGCAATCGCGCCGAGGCGGACGCCGGCGACGGGCGGCAGGGCCGGCAGGGGGGTGGCGAGCGGCGAGACGGCCATGGCCATGGGAGTCGGTTCCTCTTGTTTGTGTGTCAGGGCTTGGGCGGTGCCGGCGGCGGCATGGCGCCGTCGGTGGCGCGCGGGGCGGAGCCGTCGGGGTTGAAGCGCTCCACCTTGGCCGCGGCGCGGGCGGCGGCGACGAGCTTCTGTACCCCTTCCTGGATCATCGCCTGGCGCAGCCCGTCGCGCGACTGCTCGTAGGTGGCGGCCGGCGCGCTGCGCCGCTCCTCGACCTTGATGACGTGCCAGCCGAACTGGGTCTTGACCGGCCTGGGCGAGGTTTCGCCGGGCTTGAGCGAGAAGGCCATGGCGGCGAATTCGGCAACCATGTCGCCTTTCTTGAAGAAGCCGAGATCGCCGCCCCGCGGCGCGGCGCCGGGGTCGCTGCTGCGTTCCTTGGCGATGGCGGCGAAGTCGCCGCCGGCCTTGAGGTCGGCGAGGACCTTGTTGGCGTCGGCCTCGGTGGCGACCAGGATGTGGCGGGCGCGGACCTCCTCCTCGCCGGGCTTGCCGGCGATCTCGGCGTCGTAGCGGGCGCGGATGGCGGCATCGGTGATGGTGGGGCCGACGGTGCGGCTCATCAGCGCGTTTTCCAGCGCGGTGTCGGTGGCCTGGGCGATCTGGCGCTGGATGGCCGGGTCCTTTTCCAGGCCCTGGGCGCGGGCCATGGCGGCGACGGCCGCGCGGTCGATCAGCTGGTCGGTCAGCAGGGGGAAGAGGACACGCTGGGGCATGGCGCGGTACTGCTCGGGCAGCGCCTCGGCGGCCTCGGCGATGTCGCTGAGCCGGATCTCGACGCCGTTGACCTTGGCGACCACCGGGTCGGACGGGGCGGCGACTGCCGTTCCCGACGGCGCCGGCGCCTGGGCGCGGACAGGGCTGGCGGCGACCAGGGCCGTCGCCAGGAGGAGGCAGAGCCGGGTCGGCGCCATGTCGAATCCTTCCAGAAGCCCGCCCGTATAGGCCCGCCGCCGGGTGGCGGACAAGGCGAGGCGGTGAATCGTCTCGCCCCGCGTTGACCGGGGGCCATGCGGGTCCTATCTGAGATCGCGAAATGGCGCCCTCCTGCCCCGGGGGTGGCGCCGCCTGCCCGCTCCCGGAAGGCCCTGCATGTTCGCCAGACTCGCCCGCGCCATCTTCGGCACCAGCAACGACCGCTCGCTCAAGGCCTATCAGCGCCGGGTGCCGGAGATCAACAAGCTCGAGCCCGCGATGCAGGCGCTGTCCGACGAGGGGCTGGCGGCCAAGACGGCGGAGTTCCGCGCGCGGCTGGCGGAGGGTGCGACGCTGGACAGCCTGCTGCCCGAGGCCTTCGCGGTGGTGCGCGAAGCGAGCGTCCGCGTGCTGGGGATGCGGCATTTCGACGTGCAGCTGATCGGCGGCATGGTGCTGCATGACGGCAAGATCGCCGAGATGAAGACCGGCGAGGGCAAGACCCTGGTGGCCACCCTGCCCTGCTACCTGAACGCGCTGGCGGGCAAGGGCGTGCACGTGGTGACCGTGAACGACTACCTGGCCAGCCGCGACGCCGAGTGGATGGGACAGCTCTACGGCTTCCTGGGCATGACCACGGGCGTGATCGTCCACGGGCTGATCGAGGAGGAGCGGCGGGCGAACTATGCCGCCGACATCACCTACGGCACCAACAACGAGTTCGGCTTCGACTACCTGCGCGACAACATGAAGTACCGGCTGGAGGACATGGTCCAGCGCGACTTCGCCTATGCGATCGTGGACGAGGTCGACTCGATCCTGGTCGACGAGGCGCGCACGCCGCTGATCATCTCCGGGCCGGCGGAGGATTCGTCGGAGCTGTACCGCAGCGTGGATGCGGTGGTGAAGGAGCTGGTGAAGGACCCGACGAACTTCGACAAGGACGAGAAGTTCCGCACCGCCGTGCTGACCGAGCAGGGTGCGGAGACCGTGGAGGACATGCTGAAGACCGCCGGCATCGTCACCGAAGGCAACCTCTACGACATCTTCAACGTCTCGGTGGTGCACCACGTGCAGCAGAGCCTGCGCGCCAACGTGCTGTTCGCGCGCGACGTGGACTACATCGTGCGCGACGACAAGGTAGTGAGGTGGTGATCATCGACGAGTTCACCGGCCGCATGATGGAGGGCGCGCCACCCGAGGCTGCACCAGGCGCTGGAGGCCAAAGAGCACGTGACCGTGCGGAGCGACGTTGCCTTCATCACCTTCCAGAACTACCTGGCTGTATCCGAAGCTGAAGCGGCATGACCGGCACGGCGCTGACCGAGGCCGACGAGTTCGCCGAGATCTATCGCCTGGAGGTGATCGACATCCCGACCAACGTGCCGGTGGTGCGCAAGGACGAGGATGACGAGGTCTACCGCTCGGCCAGCGAGAAATACGAGGCGGTGTCGAAGCTGATCGCCGAGGCGCGCGAGCGCGGGCAGCCGGTGCTGGTGGGCACCACCTCGATCGAGAAGAGCGAGGTGCTGAGCGAGGTGCTGAAGCGCAGGTGCTGCACGCGGAAGCTGAACGCGCGCTTCCACGAGCAGGAGGCGACGATCGTGGCGCAGGCCGGGGCGCCGGGGGCGATCACGATCGCGACCAACATGGCCGGGCGCGGCACCGACATCAAGCTGGGCGGCAATGCCGACATGCGCGTGCGGCTGGAACTGGCCGGCATCGACGACGAGGCCGAGCGCGAACGCCGGGCGGCGGCGATCCGCGCCGAGGTGGCGGCGAACCACGAGGCGGTGAAGCGGGCGGGCGGGCTGTTCGATCGGCACGAGCGGCACGGAAACGGCGCATCGACAAGCAACTGCCGCGGCCGGTCGGGCCGCAGGGCGACCTGGGCGGAAGCCGGTTCTTCCTGTCGCTGGAAGACGACCTGATGCGCATCTTCGGCTCCGACCGGATGGGCGGGATGCTGCAGCGGCTGGGCCTGAAGGACGGCGAGGCGATCACCCATCCGTGGATCAACAAGGCGCTGGAGAAGGCGCAGAAGAAGGTCGAGGCGCGTGAACTTCCGGCGCAAGAACGTGCTGAAATACGACGACGTGATGAACGACCAGCGCAAGGAGGTGTATGCCCAGCGCCGCGAGTTCATGAAGGCGCCGGATGTGAGCGCAATCGTGGCGGACATGCGCGGCGAGGTGATCGACGGGCTGGTGGAGCGGCGATGCAGACCTGGCGGAGCGGTGGAATCGGCAGCGCTGGCGGAGGACGTGCGGCGCATCTTCACGCTCGACCTGCCGATCGAGGACTGGGCGCGCGAGGAAGGCATCGACGAGGCCGGCATCCGCGAGCGGCTGACCCGGGCGGTGGACACGTTCATGGCCGCCAAGGCGGCGAATTTCGGCCCCGACCTGATGCGCTTCGTGGAGAAGAGCCTGCTGCTGCAGATTTTCGACGCGGTCTGGAAGGAGCACCTGCTGGACCTGGACCACCTGCGGCAGGGCATCGTGCTGCGCGCCTACGGCCAGCGCGACCCGCTGAACGATACAAGAGCGAGGCCTTCGCCCTGTTCAACGCCATGCTGGACGAGATGAAGGAGCGGGTGACCAGCATGCTGGCCGCGCCGATATCGCGCCGACCCGCAGGTGGAGACGCTGAACTACGGCGCGATGACCGAGAATCCCGATCGGCCCTGATCTCCGAGGCCGGGCCGGGCCGGAGGCAGGGCCGCCGCCGGAGGAGGATCAGCGTCGGGCCGCTGCGCAGCGCCGCAGTGGACCCGAACGACCCCGAGACCTGGCGCGGGGTTGGGCGCAATGCGCCGTGCCCGTGCGGGTCGGGCAGGAAGTTCAAGCACTGCCACGGGCGGACGATGTAGGCGGGAGCGGTTTTCCTCACGTGCCGCGCCGGACGGTCCGCTGGTCTGTCGGCCGCTGATCGAAGGAGGCAAGGATCATGTCGCATACGCGAACTGCGTTCGGCGCCTGCTGCTGATGGCGTCCGCGCTGCTGCTGCTTGGCCTTGCCGGCTGGCGGCTCGCCGCGCCGGTGCCGGCCGCCCTGGCCGACTCGCGCCGGCGGCCGAGCGGCCGGTCGTGGCCGCCGCGCCGGCGCTGTTCGCGCCGCCGGCCGCCCTGCCGGTGATCGCCCTGCCGCCGATCGAGAGCTGCCGCCCGCCAGCATGTCGATCCCGACCCTGCGCGCCGTCCGCCCACGCCGCGCCGGCCGCGAGTACCGCGCCGCGCCGGCCGGTGGCGGTGGTGCCGGCGAAGGCCGCCGTGCGAAGGCAGGCGAGCCTGCACAAACCGCGTTGTCGCGGAGGCCGGGCCGCGCGCGTAGCGCACCGGGCCGGCCGGTCAAACCCCGCAGAATTGCGCGCGAAGCCGCGCGGCACGCCGGTAAGGCTGCGGCGATAGGCAATCCGGCGGCGAAATATGCCCATCGGCAGATAGGGCAGCGTCTCGAACGCGGTCGCCTGCATGTCGCGGCAGATTGCCGCCTGGGGCTGGTCCCGGGGGCGTCGTACAGGTGGTGCGCGAGGTCTCGATCCGTAGGGATGTCCGGGCCAGCCGAAGGTGGCAATCCTGCTTACGCTGCCGCGGATGAAATTGTGGGCGGCCGGGTTGAAGGTGTTACTGACGATACCCCGGCCGTGTAGTTGGCGAAGGCGTTCCAGCCGCCCTTGTCCACCGGCTGCTGGCTGGCCAGGCGCTGGGTGACGGTGCCGGCATCGACGGCCTGGAAGTCGACGTTGAAGCCGGCGCGGGTCCAGGCATCGGCGACGACGAGGCCCTCGGCGTTGACTGCCGGATAGTCGCTGGCGACCAGGAAGGCGATCTTCTCGCCGCGATAGCCGGCCTCGCCGAGCATGCGCTTGGCCCGCGCGGTATCGCCGCCGAGCGCGTCGAGCCCGGCCGTGCTGCCCATCGGCGAATCCGGGTGGAAGAAGCGATCGGTCCTTGCTCCGCGCGGTCGGTGCCGGCGACAGCACCATCGTCAGCCTGGCTGACGGCGGCGAGCGCGGCGCGGCGCACCGCGGGGTTGTCGAAGGGGGGATTGAGGAAGTTGAACCGGATCATGGCGTAGAGGCCGCTGGTATCGGTGACGTCCACGGTGAGGTTCGGGTTGCGGCGCAGCACCGGCAGGAAATCCGCCGTCGGCTGCTCCCACCAGTCGACCTCGCCCGATTGCAGGGCGGCGGCGGCGGTGGCCGCGTCGGGGATGGTGATCCACTCGACCCGATCGAAATGGGCGAGCTTGGGGCCGGACATGCCGCTGGGCGTGCCGGTGGGGCGCGGCACATAGCCTTCGAACCTGGCATAGGCGGCGCGGGCGCCGGGCACGCGCTCGCCGGGCAGGAAGCGGTAGGGCCCGCTGCCGACCATTTCGGTGACCTGGGTGAAGGGGTCGGTCTTCGCCAGCCGCTCCGGCATGACCACGGCGAGGTTGGGTCCCGCCTTGGCCAGCGCGTCGGGCAGCAGCGGGAAGGGCTTCTTCAGGCGGAACTCCACCACCCGGTCCGAGGGTGCTGCGATCTCGTCCACCGTGGCCATCAGGGCGAGGCCGAAGCTGTCGCGCCGGCCCCAGCGCTGCAGGCTGGCCACGACGTCGCGCGCCAGCACCGGCGTGCCGTCGTGGAATTTCAGCCCCTCGCGCAGGGTTAGCTTCCACAGCCGGCCGTCATTCTCGACGGCGTGGCCTTCCACCATCTGCGGCTGGGCCTTCCAGTCGGCGTCCACGCCGTAGAGCGTGTCGAACACCATCAGCGCGTGGTGGCGGGTGACGAAAAGCGGGGTCTGGATCGGGTCGAGCAGGGCGAGGTCGCCCTGCGGAATGAATTTGAGCACCCGCGCGGGCTGGGCCGGGGCCAGGCGGGGCGTGGCAAGTGCTGCCATCGCGCCAAGAACCGCACGCCGCCGCATGGTGCCGCCTCCCGCATTTTCGGGGACGCTGCGCCCATGGCCGGGCGGGAGTCAATCGCGACAGATGCTGTCGTAGACGGCAGTCTCGAAGGCGGCGAAGCCGTCCAGCGCCGCCGGGTCGTAGAACGGCAGGACCTGCGCCAGGAACACGCCGCCGACGCCCTTCGCGGTATCGATCCAGAAATAGGTGTTCACCACGCCGGCCCAGGCCAGGCTGCCGGCGCTGCGGCCGGTGGCGGCCGGCTCGGTGTTGATCATGAACCCGGCGCTCCAGTGCTTCGTCATGCCGGGGAAGAACTCGGAATCGAGCGCGATCGCCGGATTGCTGGAGCCCATGCGGCGGACCGCGACGCCGGGGGCGAGCTGGTTGCGGCGGAGCGCCTGCATCGCGGCGGGCGAGAGCAGGCGCCGGCCCTCGTGCATGCCGTCGTTGAGGATCAGGCGGATGAAGCGGAGGTAGTCGCGCGCGGTGCCGTGCATGCCGCCGCCGCCCATCAGGAAGCGCGCCGGGCGGTCGAACGGGAAGCCCATGGCAGACAGGCCGCCATCGGCGCCGCGCGCCTGGGTCGTGGCGAGGCGGGCGCGCAGCGCGTCGTCGAGCACGAAGCCGCTATCCTTCATGCCGAGCTGGGCAAGGATGCCACCCGCCATCTGGTGGTCGAGGCGCTCGCCGCTCGCGGCCTCGATGGCGCGGCCGACGATGTCGGTGTTGATGCCGTAGTTCCAGCGCGTGCCGGGATCGAACAGCAGCGGGACCTGGCCGAGCTGGTCCGGCGTCTCGGGCACGGCGGGCAGGCCGTGATGCGCGTTGTAGGCCTGCAGCTCCGGATTCACCGCCTCGTAGCCGTAGCCGGCGGAATGCGACAGCAGGTGCCGCAGGGTCGGCGGCGACATGGCCGGGCGGGTCTCGCCGGCCGTGGTCAGCACGCGGGGGTTGGCCAGTTCGGGCAGGACGTCGCCGATCGGGGCGTCGAGCGACAGGCGCCCGGCATCGACGAGCTGCATCGCCGCGACCGAGACCACCGCCTTGGTCATCGAGGCGAGGGCGAAGACGGTGTCCACCGTCATCGCCGCCCGGCCTTCGGCGTCGCGCGTGCCGGTGGCACCCTCGTAGATCGTGCCGCCGGCCGTGGTGGCCATCGCCACCACCCCGGGCAGCCGGCCGGTGGTGGCGGCGAGTGCCGCGTCGATCCGGGCGGTCACGCGCGGTCGAGCACCACGACCGGGATTTCGCGGCCGGCGGCCTTCTTCTGGTAGTCGGCATAGGGCGGCCAGAACTTCACCGCCTCCGGCCACAG
>JBGAIK010000340.1:0-4012 GCA_044225615.1 Acetobacteraceae bacterium
CAGCCCGAGCCCGCCGCCCGCCCCCCTCTCCGCCAGCACCTTGTCCAGCTCCGCCCGGCAATCCAGCGCGAAGTCGCGCACGCCATGCTGCGCCCAGGCCGCGCGGATCGCCCCGCGCGCCTTCACCGGATGCATGAAATGAATGCCGGCCTCCGGGAACATCGTCCGCACCAGCGCCACCTCGGCCGGCGAGGCGCAGTCGAAATGCCGCACCCCGCCGCGCCACAGCGCGCGCAGCACCGCCGGGTCCGGGTTGCACTTCACCGCATACAGCGTGTCGCCCGGAAAGGCGGCGACGAACTGCGCCGCCGTCGCCTCCAGCACGGCCGGGCGGATGCAATGCACCGGCTCCTCCGGCCGCAGTTCCGCGACCAGCGCATCCACGCTCGGCAGCGCCGGCACGAAGGCGCCGTCCGCATCGGCGACGCGGCGGCGGAGGGGGGAGACGGCGGCACGGACTCGCAGGTTGGACATCGCAGACGATCCTCGCGACAGCGCACGGCCCGGACGGGCCGCGGAACCATGGGGATGACAGGAAACGCCCGCCGAGCGTGTGATCGCTTGAGGCCGCAGGCCGGAAAGCGTGAATCACTTGCTCGAACAGAACGTTCGGCAGCGTCAGACGATGCGCGGTCTTCGCAATGCCGCGCGGCGATCAGTCAACATGGGCAGGCTCCCAACGAACCCCGGCTTGCGGCCGGACAGGACAGAGGGACGCTTGCGTCGTTGCTGTGCTCCGGATGCTCCGGGCTCGCGGCACGTGCGGGCGTCAAGGCGCCCCGCGGAAGCGGGGAGGGGGCTTATATGGTCCTGCCGCCCCGCCGTGCAGTGCGCATTGCGCGGCCGTGCCAGACCCTCAGCGCATGGTCAGCCGACCAGCGCGAGATACTCCCAGACCACCGTCGCCGCCGCGAGCGCGGTGATCTCCGCCACGTCATGGGCCGGCGCCACCTCCACCACGTCCATGCCGACGAAATGCGTGCCGCGCAGCCCGCGCAGGATCGCCTGCGCCTGCCAGCTCGCCAGCCCGCCGATCTCGGGCGTGCCGGTCCCCGGCGCGAAGGCCGGATCGAGCGCGTCGATGTCGAAGGACAGGTAGGCCGGCCCCTCTCCCAGCACGTCGCGCACCCGCCCGGCCACCGCCGCCGGCCCCAGCGCATGCACCTCCTGCGCGGTCAGCACCGTCACCCCCTGGCCCAGCGTCCAGTCCCACACCGCGCGCTGCACCGGCGAGCGGATGCCGACCTGCACCATCCGCCGCGGATCGACCAGCCCCTCGCGGATCGCGTGCCAGAACACCGAGCCATGGGCGTAGGCCTGGCCGAAATTGTCCTCCCAGGTGTCCACATGCGCGTCGAACTGCACCAGCCCGACCGGCGCGCCGATCCGGCGCCGCAGCGCCCGCAGCAGCGCCAGCGTGATGCCGTGCTCGCCGCCCAGGCACAGCAGGTGCGCCAGCCCCTCCGCCTGTGCCGCGATGGCCGCCAGCGATGCCGGAATATCCCCCAGCGCGATGGCGAAGTCGCCGATATCGGCAAGGTCCAGCAGCGCGGGATCCACCCACGACCCCGGATGGGCGCCATCCACCAGCATCCGGCTCGCGCGCCGGATCGCCGCCGGCCCGTCGCGGCTGCCGGCGCGGTTGGTGGTGCCGATGTCGAGCGGCACGCCGGCCACCGTGAAGGCGGCGTCGCGATCATGCCGCGCCAGCCCCAGGAAGCCGGGCGGTGTGGCGAAGGTGGGCGTTCCGGCCATGTCTGCTCCTTGCGCGCCGTTCCCTCATGCCGCCCCGCCCGCCGCTGTCAACCCTGCCCCAGGCCGAAGACCGGCCGCAGCCGCACGCCCAGCCAGCTTCCCGGCAGCGCGGCCGCGAACCACAGGAAGCCGTGCAGGCTGCCCGACGCCGCGCCGCCGGCGAAGGCGCCGACGTTGCAGCCGAAGGACCGTCGCGCCCCGACCCCCATCGCCAGCCCGCCCAGCGCCGCCGCCAGCGCCGGGCCGGCACCGGGCCATCCGGTGCCGAAGCGCCCGCGCCAGCCCGCCGCCGCCGCCGCGCCCAGCACGATGCCCAGGTCGGTCAGCGCCGAGGCGTTGTCCAGCAGCGGTGCCGCCAGCGCCGCGCGATTGCCGTCCCACTGCCAGAACGCGGCCCCGGTCAGGTCGAGCCCCAGCGCCGTGGCCGCCTTGGCCCCGGCCAGAGTGAGCCCCATCGTCACCGACCACGGCTGGCCCGACAGCAGGAAGACAGCCGCTGCCAGCACCCCCAGCGCCGTCCCGGCCAGCAGCATCCGGCGCGGCGGGCGCGGTCCCCGGCGCAGCAGGGCCACCGCCATCAGCCCCAGCAGCGCCTCGGTGGCCAGCAACCCCGGGCCGGTGCCCAGCGCGTCGCCCAGCGCCACCGGCGGCAGGGCCGGCCAGGCCAGCGCCAGGGGCAGCGCCAGGCTGCCCAGCACGCCCCCGGTGCAGAAGAACGGCAGCACGATCCACATCCGCGCCGAGCCCTGGCCGGCCGCATACAGCGTCCCGGACCCGCAGCCATTGGCCAGCTGCATGCCGGTGCCGAACAGCCCCGCCCCCACCGCCACCGCGAGCCCCACCGGCGCGATGGCGCCGAAATGCGCCGGGCTGGAAGCGATCACCGGCACCACCGCCAGCGCCGCCACCGCCGGCAGCAGCAGCCCCGCGGCCAGCATCGCCCCGTCGCCGTGCCGCAGCAGGCTGCGGAACCCGCCGGCGAAGCTGAAGCCGCTGCCGGCCAGCACCCCGCCCAGCGCCAGCGCCGCGACCACAAGCCCCGCCGCCGCCGGTCCGGCCGCCGCGAGCCGCTCCCCCGCCAGCGCCAGCCCGCCCAGGGCCGCGACCGCCAGCGCCCAGCGATCCGCCGCCCGCTCAGGAATCGCGCACCGCCGCGGCGGCAACCGCCGCGATCAGCAGGTCGAGCTCGGACGCCAGCGCATCGAGTGCGGCGACGCCGTAGCGCCCGAACACCGCCGATGGCCGCCGATAGGCCAGCCTTGCGCCGCCCGCGGCCTCGGTGACGTGCAGATGCAGCGGTGCCTCCAGCCCGGCCGCGCGGCTTGCCGCCAGCATCCGCACCGCAAGCTGGTTGTTGAACACCAATACCACCGCGTCGCCCGGGATCGCGATGCCGCGCCCGGCGGCGGCCCGGCTCGCGGAGGCGGTTGCCACCACCACCAGCCCGTGCGCCACCGCCGCCGCCTCGGTGCGCCCCACCAGCGCGTCGAACCCGTGCCGGCTGTCCAGCACCACCAGCTCCGGCGCCTCCGCCTGCGCGACGGCGGCCAGCAGCGATCCGGCCAGGCCCAGCCCGGCCACGCGGCGTGTCGGTTTCATGCGCCCGGGACTCCCCAAACCGGCCCTGCGTAACACATGCAGGGTGACCGAGACGTCCCATGGCCGCACACGCGGCCGCCGACACGAGGAGATTCGCATGAGCCTGGAAGAAAAGCTGGCCGCGCTCAGGGAGGCCGCCGGCAAGCGCCTGCCCCCGGAGGTGCAGGCCACGATGCACGCCGCCACCGCCAGCCTGCGCGGCTCCGGCATCCTGGACCGCGTGGCCAGGCCCGGCACGCGCGCGCCCGACTTCACGCTGGACGACGCCGCGGGCATGCCCGTCCACCTTGCCGCCCTGCTGGCCCGCGGGCCGGTGGCGATCAGCGTCTTCCGCGGCTTCTGGTGACCGTACTGCCGGCATGAGCTGGATGCTCTGCAAGCAGTGCTGCCCGATATCCGCGCCCTCGGCGCAAGCCTCCTCGTGCTCTCCCCGCAGCTGCCCGAGTTCACCGGGCCGGGCGCGGCGAAGCAGGGGCTCGGCTTCCCGATCCTGTTCGACCGCGGCAACCAGGTCGGCGAGGCCTATGGCCTGGCCTTCCGCCTGCCCGACGACCTGATCGCGGTCTACCGCCGCATCGGCGTCGACCTGCCGCGCTACAACGGCGACGAGAGCTGGCGGCTGTCCATGCCCGCCCGCATCGTCATCGGCCGCGACGGC
>JBGAIK010000341.1:0-4011 GCA_044225615.1 Acetobacteraceae bacterium
CACAGCTGCAGCCGCCGCCCGCCGGTGCAGCCCGCCCAGCTGTCGCAATCCAGCCCGGCGCGCGCGGCCAGCCGCACCGGCGCGGCGGCGCAGCGATCCTCCGCGACCCAGACGCCGAAGCCGCGGCGGATGTCGCCCTGCCGGAACGGCCCGAACAGCGCCCGCCCCCCCATCGGCACCACCGGATCGTCGCGGCCATGCACGTGGCGCAGGCTGACCATCCCGGCGCAGCCCCGCGGCATCGGCTCCCAGAACCCGCCCGAGATCGGCAGGAAGGCGGTGAACGCCTCCGGCGCGTGGCAGGCAAGGTCCCACACCATGCTGCCGCCCTGGCTGAACCCGGCCGCCACCACCACCCGCCCGTCGACCGGCCAGCGCGATTTCACGTCGGCCAGCACGCCGCGCAGGAAGGCCACGTCGTCGCGCGCCTGGCTCGGCGAGCCGCCATGCGCCCAGCTGCGCAGCAGCCCGTCGGGCGCCACCAGCAGGAAGCCCAGGCGCCCGGCCGCGGCCCGGATGCCGGCATTCCCGGTGATGTCCGCCCCCTCCATCATCCAGCCGTGCAGGAACATCACCAGCCGCAGCTTCGCCCGCCCGTTCCACCCCGGCGGCGCCACCGCCTGGTAGGTCCCGCCCGCCGCGCTGCACGCCGTGCAGGGCGCCGCCCGCGCCGGCAGCGCCACCAGCAGCAGGGCCAGCCCCAGCACCAGCCGCATCACGCCGCCTCGAACAGCTCCACGCAGTTGCCCGACGGGTCCTCGCACAATATCTGCCGCCCGCCGGGCCCGGCGACGATGTCGTTGCGGAACGCCACCCCCGCCGCCTTCAGGCGCGCCACCAGCCCGTCCAGCCCCTGCACCTCCAGCACCAGCCGGTTCCACCGTCAGGTCGTCCCGCTGCAGGATCGCCATCGCCGGCCCGAACTGCTGCTTGAGCGCGAAACCTAGCCGGTCGCGGTAGAACCCGACCGCGTCGTCCACGTTCAGCACGATGTACCGCATCGACGCCATTGCCCAACCCCCATCCTTCCAGGAACAGCCCATGCGCGGCGAGATCCACCACATCGACCTGACCGTCCGCGTCCTCGAGGCCTCGCTGCCGTTCTACGCCGCCATCCTCGAATTCATGGGCTATCGCCGCGCCCAGGGCAATGAATGGGAGCTCGCCGACGGGCATCGCGCCAACTCGATCAACCTGTTCGCCGCGCGCGGCCCGAACGCCGGGCGCGCCCACGACCGCTACACCCCCGGCCTGCACCACCTCGCCTTCCGCGCCGCCAGCCGCGCCGACGTCGACCGCATGCACGATCGCCTCCTGGCGATCGGTGCCACGATCCTCGACCCGCCGGCCGACTACCCGCGCTACAATCGCGGCCGCGGCTACTACGCCGTGTTCTTCGCCGACCCCGACGGATTGAAGCTGGAGTTCGTCCACACGCCCTGAGCCAGCGGCGGCAGGTCGATCCACGACAGATGCCCGCCCTTCCCCGCCCCGGTATCCAGGAACACCGCCCGCCCGCCATCGCGCCCCCGCGCCTCCCACGGCCGCCCGTCCGTGCTGCGCCGGTCATGGCCGCAATAGACGGTCAGCCCCGCCGGGATCCGGTTCACCCAGGCCAGCGAGCGCACCGGATAGCCATCGGCCTGCACCTGCCCTGTCGGCTCGCCGAACAGCGCGCGCGCCAGCACCCCCTTCGCGCCGGCCGGCGGCAGGCACGGCGCCGGCTCGGCCAGCATCGCGGTGTGGAACCCGCCATGCACGAACAGCCGGTCCCCGTCGCGCACCCAGGCCGGCGCCCGCGCCGCCTCCGCCACCATCCGCGCCTTCAGCCCGTCGTCCAGCTGCGCGATCGTGCGCGCCAGCTCCGCGCCCACCGTCACCTTCTGGCCCATCAGCGCCCGGGCCAGCTTGAAGTCGTGGTTGCCCAGCAGGAACATGCCGTTCCCCGCATCGATCAGCCCGAACATCAGCCGCAGCACCGCCGCGCTGTCCGGCCCGTGATCCACCAGGTCGCCAAGCTGCACCACGAACGCATCGGTCGCCGCCGCGGCCGCGAAGCCGGCCGCGTCGCCATGGACGTCGCCGACGATGCGCAGCGCGCGGCCCGCCGGAATCACCCGTTCGGCGCGATCAGGATCTGCCCCACATCGGTCCACCCGGCGCGGAACCCGGTCTCGCAATAGGCGAGGTAGTATTCCCACAGCCGCTTGAACCGCTCGTCGGCCGGCCGCCGGTTGAGCGCCGTGGTCGCCTGGATGCGCGGCCAGGCCGTCTGGAAGCTGCGCTGCCAGCGCGCCAGCGTCTCGGCATAATCGCGGCCGAACCAGTGCTCCTCGCCCCAGGCCAGCCCCGCCTTCACGATCGCCGTGCGCAGCCTGCGCTTCGACGGCAGCATGCCGCCGGGGAACACGTGCCGCTGGATGAAATCCGCCCCCTTGCGGTAGTTGTCGAACAGCCGGTCGGCAATGGTGATCACCTGGATCCCCGCCACCCCGTTGCGCCGCAGCCGGTCGCGGATGGTGTCGAAATAGGCCGGCCAGTATTTCTCGCCCACCGCCTCGAACATCTCGATCGAGGCGATGCGGTCGAAGCTGCCCTGCACGTCGCGGTAGTCCTGCAGCCGCAGCTCGACGCGCGATTCGAGCCCCTGCGCCTGCATCCGCCTGCGCGCGAACTCCAGCTGCGACGGCGACAGCGTGATCCCCACCACGTTGCAGCCATAGTCGCGCGCCGCCACCTCGGCGAAGCCGCCCCAGCCGCAGCCGATCTCCAGCAGCCGCATGCCCGGCGTCAGCCGCAGCAGCTGGCACAGCCGGTGGATCTTCTGCAGCTGCGCCTGCTCCAGCGTCACCGCGTCGTTGCCGCCGAAATGCGCCGACGAATAGGTCATCGTCCGGTCCAGCCAGGCGGCGTAGAACTCGTTGCCCAGGTCGTAGTGGTCGAGGATGTTGCGCCGCGACCCGGCGCGCGAGTTCGGCCGCAGCAGGTGCAGCAGCTTGGCGAACATCCGCGTCAGCGCGCGGCCGTTGAGCGTCTTCTCCCAGGCCTCCTCGTTGGCCGCCGCCAGCGCCATCACCGCCAGCACGTCCGGGCTCGACCACAGCCCGTCCACATAGGCCTCGGCCAGCCCCAGGCTGCCGCCGGCGGCCAGCCGCCGCACCGCCTTGGCGCTGTGGATCACGATCTCGGCCGCCGGCCCCTCCGCCCCCGCCACCGCGCGGTGGCGGCTGCCGTCGGGCATCACAATCACCAGGGAGCCCACTTCCAGCATGCCGGCCATGCGCAGCAGGAAGCGCAGCCGGCGGTCGCGGGGCTGGCCCTGCGCCGATTCGATCACCGTCACCCGCTCGGCGGGGCTCATCGCCGGCGCCGGCTTCTCCGGCGGCAGCCTGTCCTTCGGCTCGTGCCTTGTCATCCTGTACGGTTTCCGCCGGCTGGATTACGCTTCGTTCAGGAATCTAGACCCGCTTCGCGCGAGCTTCCAACCCCCCGTCCCGTCACCGCCGCCAGCGCCGCCAGCGCCCGCGCCCGCCCGGCGGCGAGATCGACGATCGGGGCCGGGTAGGCCAGCCCCGCCCGCAGCCCCGCCGGCGCCTCCCACGGCGCATGGATCGCCGCGTCCGGCAGCCCCGCCAGCTCGGGCACGAAGCGCCGCACATAGGCGCCGTCGGGGTCGAACTTCCGCCCCTGCAGCACCGGGTTGAAGATGCGGAAGAACGGCGCGGCATCGGCCCCGCACCCGGCCACCCACTGCCAGGAGGCCGCGTTGCTGGCCAGGTCGGCATCCACCAGCGTGTCCCAGAACCAGGCCTGCCCCGCCTGCCACGGCAGCAGCAGGTGCTTCACCAGGAAGCTCGCCGCGATCATCCGCACCCGGTTGTGCATCCAGCCGGTCCGCCACAGCTGCCGCATGCCGGCATCGACGATGGGAATGCCGGTGGCGCCGCGCTGCCATGCGCGCAGCGCCGGCGGGTCGTCGCGCCACGGCATCGCCGCGAAGGCCGGCCGCAG
>JBGAIK010000342.1:0-4638 GCA_044225615.1 Acetobacteraceae bacterium
CTCCAAGGTGTTCACCGCCGCCGAGCTCGCCTTCATCGCCGAGCTGCTGCAGAAGCACGACGCCTATGCCGTCTGCGACGAGGTCTATGAGCACCTGACCTTTGACGGCTGGAAGCACATCCCGCTGATGACCCTGCCGGGGATGAAGGACCGCTGCCTGCGCATCGGCAGCGCGGGGAAGACGTTTTCCGCCACCGGCTGGAAGGTGGGCTACATCACGGCCACCCGGGCGCTGGCCGGCGTCGCGATCAAGGCGCACCAGAACCTGACCTTCACCACGCCGCCCAACCTGCAGCGCGCCGCGGCCGTGGGGCTGGCCAAGGACGACGCCTATTTCGCCGCGCTGTCGGGCGACCTGCAGGCGAAGCGCGACCTGCTGGCCGAGGGGCTCGCCCGGATCGGCTTCAAGGTGCTGCCGGTGCAGGGCACCTATTTCGTGACCACCGATTTCCGCCCGCTCGGCTTCAACGGCGACGACGCCGCCTTCTGCCGGTTCATCACCGAAGAGGCCAAGGTGACGGCGATCCCGGTGACCGCCTTCTACGAGGGCGAGGCGCCCAGCCACTATGCCCGCTTCGCCTTCTGCAAGCGCCCCGAAGTGCTGACGGAGGCGCTGGGCAGGCTTGAGCGCCTGTTCGCCACCGGCGCATTGACGCGCCCGGCCGCTTCGGCCTAAAGGGCGCCTGCGATCGCAAGGAGCGTCGCACCGGTGGCGGACGTAGCTCAGTTGGTAGAGCGCTCGGTTGTGGTCCGAGTTGTCGCGGGTTCGATTCCCGTCGTTCGCCCCACTTTTCCCATGGGATCGGCATGACCCTCACAGTCGCCATCGGTGGCCTCGGTGCGATCGGCCTCGCCCTCGCCCGGGCGCTGGACCGCGGCGTGGATGGCCTCAGGCTGGTTGCCGCCAGCGCGCGGGACCGCGACAAGGCGCGTGCCAACCTCGCGGGTTTCGCGAGCCCGCCGGAGCTTGTGGACCTGCCCGGGCTGGCGCGGGCGGACATCGTCGTCGAGGCCGCCCCGGCCGCGGTGTTCGAGCAGATCGCCGGCCCCGCCATCGCTGCCGGGCGCATCCTCGTGCCCAGCATCGTGGGCGCGCTGCTGCCGCGCATGCACCTGGTGGAGCAGGCGAGGGCGAGCGGCGCGCGCATCATCGTGCCGACCGGCGCGCTGCTCGGCCTCGATGCGGTGCGCGCCTGCGCCGAGGGCGGGGTGGCCAGCGTCACCATCGAGACCCGCAAGCCGCCGCGCGGGCTGGTGGGCGCGCCCTACCTGGAGAAGAACGGCATCGACGTGCTGGCGGTGAGCGGCCCGACGGTGATCTTCGAGGGCAACGCCTTCGACGCCGCGGCCGGGTTTCCGGCCAACGTGAACGTCGCCGCCGCACTGGCGCTGGCCGGGATCGGCCCCCGGCGCACCACCGTCCGCATCTGGGCGGACCCGGGCGTGGACCGCAACATCCACACCATCAAGGTGGAGGCCGAGGCGGCGCGCCTGACCATGACGGTGGAGAACGTGCCCAGCGAGGCCAATCCGCGGACCGGCAAGCTCACGCCGCTCTCGGTGCTGGCCTGCCTGCGCGGGCTGACCTCGACGCTGAAAGTAGGGAGCTGACGGCGGCCGGGCCGCTACTCCGCGGCCTGGCGCTGCGGCGGGGCGCCGTGGCGCTCGGTCTCGATCATGTAGTCGCGGGTCAGCGGCTCGGCGGCCTGGTCGCGGGTGAGCTGGATCTGGAAGATCATCAGCCCCTCGCGGCGGAAGGCGAGCTCGCTGCCGCAGAGATAGAACTCGAACATGCGGCAGAAGCGCTCGTCGTAGAGCCCGGCGATGGTGTCGCGGCTGGCGGCGAAGCGGCGGCGCCAGCGGCGCAGCGTCTCGGCGTAGTGCAGGCGCAGGATCTCGATGTCGGTGGCGACCAGGCCTGAGCGCTCGATGGCCGGGGTGACCTCGCTCAGGGCCGGGCAGTAGCCGCCGGGGAAGATGTATCTGGCGATCCAGGGATTGGTTGCCGACGGCGGGGTGGTGCGGCCGATGGCATGCAGCAGGGCGACGCCGTCCGGGCGCAGGCTGCGGTGCACCACGTCGAAGAACCGGCGGTAGTGGCCGACGCCGACATGCTCGAACATGCCGACCGACACGATCCGGTCGTAGTCGCGGTGGAGCGCGCGGTAGTCCAGCAGCTCGAACCGCACGCGGTCGGACAGCCCCTCGGCCTCGGCGCGGGCGCGCGCGGCGGCGAGCTGCTCGGTGGACAGGGTGATGCCGGTGACCCGGGCGCCGTAGTCCTTCGCCAGGGTCAGCGCCGTGCCGCCCCAGCCGCTGCCGATGTCCAGCACCTCCAGCCCCGGCCGGTCGAGCCTGAGCTTGGCGGCGATGTGCCGCTTCTTGGCGATCTGCGCCTCCTCCAGCGACTCGTCGCCACGGGGGAAGTAGGCGCAGGAGTATTGCCGGTCGCGGTCGAGGAACAGCGCGTAGAGCTGGCCGTTGAGGTCATAGTGATGGGCCACGTTGCGCCTGGACCGGGCGGCCGGGTTGAACTGCGCGATCCGCCGGGTGAGCTGCCGCAGCCGTTCGGCGGCGCGCACGAACGGGTGGCGCTGGCCGGCGGCGAGGTTGCTGATCAGCACGTCGAGCACCTCGTAGATGCTGCAGCCGACCGGGGTGAGCCCGCCATCCATGTAGGCCTCGCCCAGGGTGAGCGCGGGATTGACGGTGATGCGGCGGATGTCGGCGCCGTCGCGCAGCGCGAAGCCCGCTTCCGGGCCGGGTCCGCCGCCGTAGGCGCTGGCGGTGCCGTCCGGCCAATGCACCGTGAGCCGGCCTGCGGCGACGAAGCGCCGGAGGATCGCATCGAGAATCGCGCGCATCTTTCCCTCCGTCTCGGCAGAAAGGAAACGAGTACGGGGGAATGTGGCGCGAAGTTTACGAAAAGTTCAAGATTGTGGAGGCGGAGCAGACCTCCGAAAAACGCCGCCCCCTTGCGGGTGGCGGCGTCCTGCGGGGCGCGTTCAGGGCCGCCGGCGGGAGGAGGTCAGGCCTCCTCGTCGCCCGCCTGGGCTTCGAGCAGGGCTTCCAGGCCCATGTCGGCGTCGTCGGTATCGCCCACCACGGTCTCGCCGCGGGCCTGGCGCTCGGCCTCCTCGGTGCTGCGGGCGACGTTCACCGTGACCGCGATGGAGACCTCGGGGTGGAGCACGACGCGGACCTTGGACAGGCCGAGCATCTTGATCGGCTGCTCCAGCACGACCTGGCCGCGGTTCACGCTGAGGCCGCCGGCGGTGCAGGCCTCGGCGATGTCGCGCGAGGAGACGGAGCCGTAGAGGCTGCCGGACTCGCCGGCCTGGCGGATCACCACCACCGACAGGCCGCCGATGCGCTCGGCGACACGCTCGGCCTCCTCGCGCGCGCTTGAGGTTCTGCGCCTCGAGCTGCGCGCGCTGCTCGAACTCCTCGCCAGGTTGTCCTTGCTGGCGCGGATCGCCTTCTTCTGCGGCAGCAGGAAGTTGCGGGCATAGCCCGGCTTGACCTTCACCAGCTCGCCCATCTGCCCCAGCTTCTCGACGCGCTGGAGCAGGATCAGTTCGACTTGTGCCATCGGTCGCTCCTCAGGCCACGATGTAGGGCAGCAGGGCCAGGAAGCGGGCGCGCTTGATGGCCTGCGCCAGCTCGCGCTGCTTCTTGGCCGAGACCGCGGTGATGCGGCTCGGCACGATCTTGCCGCGCTCGGAGAGGAAGCGGCTCAGCAGGCGGACGTCCTTGTAGTCGATCTTCGGTGCCCCCGGGCCCGAGAACGGGCAGGACTTGCGGCGGCGGTAGAACGGGCGGCGGGCGCCGACGGCCGAGCGGCGGGCGGCGGGGTTCACGTCTTCGCGGGTGTCGGACATCGTCGCTTACTCCTCGCCGCCGCGGAACTCGTCGCGGCCGCCACGGAACTCGTCGGTGCGCACGTCGTCGCGGGCGCGGAACTCCTCGCGGTCGTCGTAGCCGCGCTTGCGGCCGCTGTCGAAGCGCCCGGCGGGCTTGGGGCCGCGGAAGCTGCGCTCGCGGTCGTCGGACTTGCGCGACAGGATGGCCGACGGCGCCTCGTCGATCGCCTCGATGCGGATCGTCATGAAGCGCAGCACGTCCTCGTTGAGGCCGAGCTGGCGCTCCATCTCGACGATGGAGGCGGGCTTGGCGTCGAGCCCCATCAGCATGTAGTGGCCCTTGCGGTTCTTCTTGATCCGGTAGGCCAGGCTGCGCAGGCCCCAGTATTCGCGCTTCTTCAGCGACAGCGGGCCGCGGATCTCGTCGGGGGCAGGCGGCGCGATGCCGTTGTCGGCGTCGATCTGCGCGCCGATGCCGTCGGCGATGGACTCGACCTGCTGTTGCGTGACGTCGTTGCGTGCGATGAACACGCATTCGTAAAGCGGCATGTGACCCCCTCTGGCTTGTCTCCGCCCCGGACCCGATCAGGTCCCGCGCCAGGATGGCGCGTGGGCATAGCCGGGGAAGGCCGCCTCCCCCGGCAGGGAAGCGGCGGCTTATACACGCCTGAGCGGGACAGGCAAGCAGGAATCCCCTCCATCGCAAGGCAGGTGAACAAAGAGGCGGCGAGGCGGCGAGAAGGAGGTGGCATCCGTACCCAAGCAAAATCTTCTC
>JBGAIK010000343.1:0-4579 GCA_044225615.1 Acetobacteraceae bacterium
TCATCCACTACCGCGCCACCCCCGAGACCGATCGTCCGATCAGGCCCGACGAGACCTACCTCATCGACAGCGGCGCCCAGTATCTCGATGGCACCACCGACATCACCCGCACCGTCTGGACCGGCCCCAACCCCGCCCCCAACGAGATCAGGGACCGCTTCACCCGCGTCCTCAAGGGCCACATCGCCATCGCCACCGCGATCTTCCCGCAGGGCGTCGGGGGCGCCCATATTGACGCCTTCGCCCGCAACGCGCTGTGGCAGGTCGGGCTCGACTACGACCACGGCACCGGCCATGGCGTCGGCAGCTACCTCTCGGTGCACGAGGGCCCCGTCAGCATCTCGCGGGCCGCCCGCCCGATCCCCATCGCCGCCGGCATGATCCTGTCCAACGAGCCCGGCTACTACCTGCCCGGCGGCTACGGCATCCGGCTCGAGAACCTGCTCCTCGCCCAGCCCGCCGAACTGCCCGACGCGGTCAAGCCCTTCCTCCGCTTCGAGACGCTGACCTGGGCCCCCTTCGACCGACGGCTGATCGAGCCCTCGCTGCTCGGCGTGGCCGAGACGGCCTGGCTCGACGCCTATCACGCCCGTGTCTGGGAGGTCGTCGGCCCGGGCATGCCGGCGGCGGACCGGGACTGGCTGCGCGCCCAATGCCGAAAGCTTGTTCAGGAATAGGTGAACAAACCATGTTTCCTTAACCCGTCCTTAACCCGCGGAGCGCCGGGGCATGACATAATCGTTGGCGAATCGGGTCGAGGACGAATGCCATGCTTGATCAGTCTGATCGCCAGGCATTGCTGCGCTGGTGCACCGCGCGGCGTGTCACCTGGGCCGAGAGCGCGCCTGGCGCGGTCCTGCTGCGCGGCGCCGGGCGCGCCACCCGCCTCTGCCCCGGCCAGGATGGCTGGACGCTGGAAACCGAGGCCGGCGAGGCCCTCGCCGCCGCCTCCAACCTCCCGGCCCTGCTCGACGCGATGGACGCCGGTCTCGCGGCATAGGGCGGCATAGCCCGCCCCCCGGCGTCACGCCTCGTCCGGTCCGGCGAACACCGCCGGGTCCGCGATCACGTAGCCCTGTCCCCGCACCGCCTGGATCGTCCGCGCCGGGACGCCATGTGCCGCGAGCTTGCGGCGCAACCCCGCCATCAGCTCCTCCACCGCCGGGTCGCCGTCATGCACCAGCCGGTGCAGCGGCCCGCGCCCCAGCCACTCGCGCAGGCTGCTGGCCCCGTCAGCCTCCAGCAGCGTCTCCAGCGCGACCAGCTCCGCCCGCGTCAGTCCCGTGCGCCGCCCGCCCGCATCCACCAGGGCGGCGCCGGCGTAGTCGATGCCGACCCGCGGCACCGCCCGCCCTGCGGGTGGCGACGATGTCCTTCCAGCGACCGCAGCCGGAGCAACCAGCCCCTTCGGCGCCACCGGCCTGCCCCACCACGTCCGCCGCCCCCGCCAGCGCCCCGCGCAGCCGCGCCGCCGACCCGGCATCGGCGGCGATCGCGATCACGCTCGTCTGCCCGGCGCCGGCCAGCGCCGCGACCAGCGCGCCGCCGTTTCCGTCCGGCAGGTCAAGGTCGACCACCGCAAGTCCGGCCGGTCGCGTGGCCAGTCCGCCAGCGCCTCCTCGGCGCCTACCCGCCAGTTCCACCGCCATGCCGGCCTGCTGCAGCGCCGCCTGGATCGCGGCGGCCAGTCCCGCCTCGGCCACGGCGACCAGCACTGTCGCCTTGCCGCTTGCTCGGCCAGGTCTGTCTCGCGCAGCCGGTCGCATAGCCAACTTGTACTGGTCGACGCCGGGAATTCCGCACCCATCGCCCCATGCAACGATGCCCCGGATTGGCGACGGTAAGCGGAATTTTCCGCCTCCCGCTATGCGCCGCCGGCGATCTCCCGCCACTCCGCCTCACTCACGGTCCGCACGCCCAGCTCCGCCGCCTTGCGCGCCTTCGATCCGGCATCGGCGCCGACCACCACCAGGTCGGTCTTCTTCGAGACGCTGTCGGTCACCCGCGCGCCCAGCCGCTCGGCCATCGCCTTGGCCTCCGGCCGCGTCATCGTCTCCAGCGTGCCGGTGAACACCACCACCTTGCCGGACAGCTCGCCGCCGGAAGCGCCCGCCGCGTCCTCGACGGTGACGAACGCCTTCAGCGCATCGAGCGTCGCCAGGTTGCGCGGCTCGGCGAAGAATTCGGCCAGTTCCTCGGCGATCGTCGGCCCGATGCCGATGATGCTGCCCAGCGCACTGCGCGCCTCCGAACCCACGGTGACGGCCTCCTGCATCTGGCTGCGCCACTCGGCATAGCTGCCATAGTGCCGCGCCAGCAGCTTCGCGTTGGTCTCGCCGATGCGGCGGATGCCGAGCGCGTAGATGAACCGCGCCAGCCCGATCGTCCGCCGCGCCGCGATCGCCGCCTTCAGGTTGCGGGCGGAAACCTCGCCCCAGCCGTCGCGCGCGGCGATCGCCGCCTCGCGCCCCGGCGCCTCGAACAGCCGGAAGATGTCGGCCGGCTCGCGCACCAGCCCCTCGGCATGGAACTCCTGGATCGTCTTGCCGCCCAGCCCCTCGATGTCGAACGCCCCGCGGGAGACGAAATGGATCAGCCGCTCCTCCACCTGCGCAGCGCAGGACAGGCCGCCCGTGCAGCGCCGCACCGCCTCGCCGGGCGGGCGCAGGGCAAGGCTGCCGCAGACCGGGCAGCGATCGGGCGGCACCCAGGGCTCGGCCCCCGCCGGACGCTTGTCCGCGACCACCGCCACGATCTGCGGGATCACGTCGCCGGCGCGCTGCAGCACCACCGTGTCGCCGATGCGCACGTCCTTGCGCGCGATCTCGTCCTCGTTGTGCAGCGTCGCGTTGCGCACCAGCACCCCGCCCACGTTCACCGGCGTCAGCCGCGCCACCGGCGTCAGCGCCCCGGTGCGCCCCACCTGGATGTCGATCCCCTCCAGCACCGTCACCGCCTGCTCGGCCGGGAACTTCCACGCAATCGCCCAGCGCGGCGCCCGCCCGACGAAGCCCAGCCGGCGCTGCAGGGCCAGGTCGTTCAGCTTGTAGACCACGCCGTCGATGTCGTAGGGCAGCGCCGCGCGCCCGGCGGCGATCCGCGCCTGGAATGCCGCCGCCGCGTCCTCGCTCTCGAGCACGGCGGAAAGCGGGTTCACCTCGAACCCCCAGCCGCGCAGCCGCGTCAGGTAGCCCCAATGGCTCTCCGCCACCGGCGCGCTGGCCTCGCCCTGGGCATAGGCGAACAGCCGCAGCGGCCGCCGCGCGGTGATCGTGGCGTCGAGCTGGCGCAGGCTGCCGGCGGCGGCGTTGCGCGGATTGGCGAACACCTTCTCGCCGGCCGCCTCCTGCCGGGCGTTCATCTCCAGGAAATCCGCCTTGGTCATGAACACCTCGCCGCGGATTTCCAGCCGGGCGGGGAAGGGGGCGGCGAGCGCCTGCGGCAGGCCGCGCAGGGTCAGCAGGTTGGCGGTCACGTCCTCGCCCTCGGCCCCGTCGCCGCGCGTCGCCCCGCGCACGAACCGCCCGTCCTCGTAGGTCAGCGAGATCGACAGCCCGTCGATCTTGGGCTCGCCGACGAATTCCAGCCGCTCGTGCCCGGGGCCGAGGAAGCGGCGGATGCGGGCGCAGAACTCGGCGAAGTCGGCCGCCTCGAAGGCGTTGTCGAGCGAGAGCATCGGCACGCCATGGCGCACCTTGGCGAAGCCCGATGCCGGCGGCGCGCCGACCCGTGCCGCCGGGTCTTCGGCCGTGGCCAGCGCCGGGTGCGCCGCCAGCAGCGCCGCGTGCCGCCGCCGCAGCGCATCGTATTCGGCATCGGTGATCTCGGGCGCGTCGTCCTGGTGGTAGAGCCGGTCATGGCGGGCGATCTCGGCGCCGAGCGCGGCAAGCTCGCCCGCGGCCTCGTCGGCGGACAGGGTCTCAGCCGGCTTCATCGTGCCTCCAGCAGGCTCGCGGCCGCCGCCCTGGCCGCCTCGGTCACCGTCTCGCCGGCCAGCATCCGCGCGATCTCCTCCCGCCGGGCATCGCCCTCCAGCGGCACCACCCGCGTCTCCGCCCGCCCCCGGGCCACCTGCTTGGCCACCTGCAGATGCCCGGCCCCGCGCGCCGCCACCTGCGGGCTGTGCGTCACCAGCAGCACCTGCACCTTCTCCGCCACCCGCGCCAGCCGCTCGCCCACCGCCGCCGCGGTCGCCCCCCCGATGCCGCTGTCCACCTCGTCGAACACCAGCGTCGGCACCGGCGAGCCCCCGGCCAATACCACCTTCAGCGCCAGCATCAGCCGCGACAGCTCCCCGCCCGAAGCCACCTTCGCCAGCGGCCCCGGCGCCTGGCCCGGGTTGGTCGCGATCAGGAAGCGCACCTCGTCCGCCCCCTGCGCCGTCCACGCCGCCGCGGCCAGCGGCGCCACCGCCGCCGTGAACCGCGCCCGCTCCAGCTTCAGCGGCGGCAGTTCCTTCGCGATCGCCCGGTCCAGCCGCTCCGCCGCCCGCAGCCGCGCCTCCGACAGCTTCGCGCAGGATGCCGCGAACCCCGCATGCGCGGCAGCCGCCATGCGCTCCAGCTCCTCCACCTTCGCC
>JBGAIK010000018.1:0-9568 GCA_044225615.1 Acetobacteraceae bacterium
CCGACGTCGAGCGCGACAGCGGCATCACGGTCGGGGCGGTGAACTGGTTCTCCACCTACCGCGTCCACCATCGCGTCGCCGACCGGTTCCGCCAGGGCCGCGTCTTCCTCGCCGGCGATGCCGGCCACATCCACAGCCCGGCCGGCGGCCAGGGCATGAACACCGGCATGGGCGACGCGGTGAACCTGGCCTGGAAGCTCGCCGCCGTCGTGCAGGGCCGTGCCGACGCGCGCCTGCTCGACAGCTACGAGCCGGAGCGCATCGCCTTCGCCCGGCTGCTGATCGCCAGCACCGATCGCGCCTTCCGCCTGCTCACCGGCCGCTCGGCGCTGGCCGGCCTGTGGCGCCGCCACGTCATGCCCCGGGTGATGGCGGCCGCGATGCGCACGAAGCGCGGCCGGAACCTGTTCTTTCGCCTGATCTCGCAGATCCGCATCAACTACCGCGGCGGGCCGATCAGCGCCGGCGCCGTGGGCACGCTCGCCGGCGGCGATCGCATGCCCTGGGTCCCGGCCGCCTCCGGCGACAACTTCCTTCCCCTGCAGTCGCTCGACTGGCAGGTCCATGTGCACGGCCAGGCCGATCCCGCCTTCGCCGCCGCCGTCGCCGCCGCCGGACTTGCGCTCCACGCCTTCCCGTGGACGGCGGAGGCCGAGCGCGCCGGGATCGTCCGCGATGCCGCCTACCTGCTCCGCCCCGACGGCCACATCGCGCTTGCCACCGCCACGCCGCAGGCGGACGCGATCCGTGACTATCTGGCCCGCCTCGCCATCCGTCCGCGCGGCGCCGGACCCGCCGCCATCCATCCGCTGCTGGCCGCCGCCTGAGCGTGACGGGCGCCCGGCATCCGCGCCGGGCGCAATGCCGCACTGCAGCAGTTTTGTCTTCATTTTGACGCGATCCGCGGCAATACTGCGCGCTTCGGGGCGATGTGGACGAGACGCGATGAAGCCGCTGATCGGAATCTCCTGCTGCACCAAGCTGTTCGGCGCCTTCGGCATGGCCAACCATGCCGCTTCCGACACCTATATCCGCGCCACCGATCGCCTCGTGGATGGCGTGCCGGTACTGATCCCGGCCAATGGCGACATGGCCGACGTGGCCACGCTGCTCTCCCGCCTCGACGGCATCATCCTCACCGGCAGCCGCTCCAACGTGCAGCCGGCGCTGTACGACGGCCCGCCCCATGCCGAGGGTACGCCGGAGGACGCCAAGCGCGACGCGGTCACCCTGCCGCTGATCCGTGCGGCGGTCGCGGCCGGCGTGCCGGTGCTCGCCATCTGCCGCGGCATGCAGGAACTCAACGTCGCCCTCGGCGGCACGCTGCACCAGCGGCTGCAGGACCTGCCGGACCGCATCGACCATTCGACGCCGATGCATCCCAACCCGAAGGTGCGCACCGGCAAGTCGCACAGCGTGCGCATCGTGCCCGGAAGCTGGCTGCACCGGATCGCGGGTGCGACCGACATCCCGGTGAACTCGCTGCACAACCAGGGCATGGACCGCCTGGCGCCTAATCTGGTGGCCGAGGGCGTGGCCCCCGACGGCACCGTCGAGGCGGTGCGCGGCCTGGCGCCGGGCTTCGTGATCGGCGTGCAATGGCACCCGGAATACGACTGGGAGACCGACGCCGTCTCGCGCCGGATTTTCGAGGCCTTCGGCGAGGCGGTGCGCCAACGCCTGCAGGGCATGCACGCCGCCGCGGACTGACCGCGGCTCCGCCTCAACCGCCCGACAGCGCGCCCACCACGAAGATGGTGTCCCCGTCCTTCACGGCCGCGCCCACGTCGCGCACGTCGGTGTCGTTGACGAAGCAGCGCATGTGCCGGCGCATCCGCTCCTGCTCGTCGATCACCCGGAAGCGCAGCCCCGGATAGCGCGCGTCGAGATCGGCCAGCGCCTCGCCCACCGTGCGCCCCTGCGCCGGCACCACCGCCTGCCCGCCGGTATAGGCGTGCAGCAGCGGCGCCAGCCGCACCGAGACGGTCATGCCTCCACCGCCTCCACGGCGTAGATTTCCGGCAGGTGCGCCGCGATGCAGCGCCAGCTCGCCGCCTCGTCGCGGCTGGCCCAGAGCTCGCCGCCGGTGGTGCCGACATAGAGGCCGACCGGATCGCAGGCATCGGCGCACATCGCCTGCCGCTTGACCGTGAACCAGCCCTGCGCCCGCGGGAAGCCGGCATCGTGGCGGGTCCAGCTCGCCCCCGCGTCGCGGGTTCCGTAGGCGGCCGGCCGGCCGCCCGGGCTGACGCGGGACCAGACGGTGGTGCCGTCCATCGGAAACACCCAGGCGGTATCCGGGTCGCGCGGATGCAGCGCGATCGGCAGCCCGATATCGCCGATCTCGGCCGGCATCGCTGCGCCGATGCGCACCCAGCGGTCGGCCGGCCGGTCCATCCGGTAGATGCCGCAATGGTTCTGCTGGTACAGCCGGTCCGGCATCCGCGGATGCAGCATCACCCGGTGCGGGTCCTGGCCGTATTCCACGTCCGGGTCGGGAAAGAACTCGGCCTTCGACCCGGCATTGAACGGCCGCCAGCTCGCGCCCTGGTCGTCGGTGGTGAACACGCCGCCGCCCGACATGCCCACATACATCCGCGCCTTGTCGCGCGGGTCGATCAG
The DNA here is from genome assembly GCA_044225615.1 of Acetobacteraceae bacterium. Taxonomy (GTDB): domain Bacteria; phylum Pseudomonadota; class Alphaproteobacteria; order Acetobacterales; family Acetobacteraceae; genus CAIYPH01. The sequence continues at coordinate 2,623 of JBGAIK010000018.1, forward strand.
GATCGAGTGCAGCTTCGGCCCGTCCGGCGTGCCGTCCTGCTCGCCTCCGGTCCAGGTCTCCAGCATCGGATGCGCGTTGAGCCCCGCCACCCCCTGCCAGGTCGCCCCCGCATCCTCCGACCGGAACAGCCCCTGCGGCGAGGTCCCCGCATACCATACGCCCGGCTCGCCGGCATGGCCGGGCGTCAGCCAGAACACGTGATCGACCGACCGCCCCGCCCCCTTGTCGAAGCGCGGCGGATGCGCGGCCTCGGTCCAGCTCGCCCCGAGATCGCTGCTGCGGAACACGGTCGGCCCCAGATGCCCGGTGCTCACCGCCATCAGCAGCGTCCGCCCGTCGCGCGGGTCCAGCACCGCGTGGTGCACGATCTGGCCCAGGAAATGCGGCCCGTCGATCGCGAAATCGCCGCGCTGCGCATCGCCGCGCAGAAAGAACGCCCCCTTGCGGGTGGCCACCAGCAGGACGGTGCCCATCGCCGCCTCCTCCATTCTGAACACTGTCCACATTAGCCGGCAACGCCGCCCCGGCCAAGCCCGAACCGCGCTTGACGCCCCGCCCGCCCGCGCGCACATGCCGATGATGACCCCCGACCCCTTCGTCCGCCCCGAGGACGCCACCGCCGCCGCGGCGATCGCCGACATTGCCGATTCGCTGGCCGTGTTCGACGACTGGATGGACCGCTACCAGTGGATCATCGAGCTCGGCCGCACCCTGCCCCCCTTCCCGGACGCCTGGGCCGACGACGCCCACCGCGTACCCGGATGCCAGAGCAAGGTGTGGATGGAGGCCGCGCGCGAGGACGGGAAGCTCTACCTCGCCGGCGCCTCCGACGCCGCCATCGTCTCCGGCCTGGTCGCCTTGCTGCTGCGCGTCTATTCCGGCCGCACGCCGGCCGAGATCCTGGCCACCGACCCGGTCTTCCTCAAGGAGCTCGGCCTGCTGGAGGCGCTGTCCACCAATCGCGGCAACGGCATCGCCGCCATGGCCCGCGCGATCCGCGAGCTCGCCGCCCGGGAAGCCGCCAAGGCCTGATGTCGTCCCCCTGATGTCACCGGGCTTCCGCGTCGCGGCCTTCCTCATCCCGGTCTTCGCCGCCTCGGCCGTCGGAACCGCCTTCCTGCCGCCCTTCTTCGCCGCACGCGGGCTCGACCCGGCCGCGATCGGCCTGCTGCTCGGCATCACCACCCTGGTGCGCATGATCGCCGTGCCGCTCTGGGGCGCGCTCGCCGACCGCACCGGCCGCACCGAGGCGGTGCTCCTCGCCGGCGCCACCCTGGCGGCCGCCTTCTCCGCCGCCTTCCTCCCCGCCACCGGCTTCGCCGCCATCCTGCTCGTCGCCGGCCTCCAGGCCGCATCCGCCGCCGCACTGATGCCGCTGGCCGACGCCATCTCCCTCACCTTGGCCGCCGCCGGCCGCATGGAATACGGCCGGGTGCGCGCCGCCGGCTCCGCCGCCTACACCGCCGCCACCGCCGGCGCCGGCCTCGCCGTCGCCGGCTTCGGGGCCGCTGTCGCCCCGGTGCTGACCGCCATCGGCTTCGCTTTCGCGGCCCTCGCCGCCCGGCTGCTGCCCCGCGCCGAGCGCCCGCGCCGCCGCCTCGGCCTCGCCGACATGGGCCGGGTGCTGCGCCAGCGCCCGGTGGCGCTGGCCATCGCCGCCTCGGCCTGCATCCAGGGCTCGCACGGCGCGCTCTATGCGCTCAGCACGCTGCACTGGCAGGCCCACGGCATCGGCAGCGTGGCGATCGGCCTGCTGTGGTCGGAGGCGCTGGTGGCCGAGACCCTGTTCTTCCTGCTCGGCCGCCGCCTCGCCGACCGGCTCGGCCCCGCCGGCCTCACCGCCACCGCCGCGCTGTGCTGCATCGTCCGCTGGACCGCGACCGGCCTCAGCACCGCCCTGCCGGTGCTGGGCATCGTCCAGCTCCTGCACGGCGCGACCTTCGGCATGCAGCACTGGTCCGCCATGCGCACGCTCGCCGCCAATGTCGCCCCGGAGCGCGCCGCCACCGCGCAGACCCTGCATGCCGCGCTCGGCGGCGCCCTGCCGGTCGCGCTCGCCACCTGGCTCGCCGGCCATCTCTATGACGGCGAGGGCCGCGCCTTCCTGGCCATGGCCGCGATCGCCGCCGGCGGCCTCGTCATCGCCGCAGCAGCCGCCCGTCGATCGCCGCAAGCCCCGCGGCAATGAGCGCCATGCCCCCCATCGCCCGCGCCGACACATCCTCGCCCAGGAACGCCCATCCCAGCAGCAGCGCGCTCACCGGCACCATCAGCGTCACCAGCATCACGTTGGCCGGGCCGGCCAGCGCCACGATGCGGAAGAAGATCACATAGGCCAGCGCCGTGCTGACCAGCGCGATGCCGAGCAGCGCCGCCCAGGTGCCGGCCCCCGGCATCGCCAGCTCCCACGGCCGGTCGATGACGGCCACCAGGGGCAGCAGGATCGCGGTGCTGCACAGGCACTGCCCCGCCGCCGCCTGCAGCGGCTCCACCTTCGGCAGCCGCCGGCTCCACCAGGCGGTCAGCCCGTAGCTGAATGCTGCTGCAACGCATGCCAGCTCCGCCCACAGGTTCCCGGCCAGCTCCCCCGGGCCGACCAGCACGCCCACCCCGGCCACGCCCAGCAGGATGCCGGCAAGCCGCGCCCGGCCCGGCCGCTCGCCCGCCAGCCCCCACAGCACCAGCGCGGCCGCCATCGGCGTCGTCGCGTTCAGGATCGCCGCCGCGCCGGCCGAAACCCGCGTCTCCGCCCAGGCGATCAGCGTGAACGGCACCACGTTGTTGAGCAGCCCGAGCACCGCGAACCCGCCCCAGGGCAGGCGCAGCCGCCCGCCTCGCAGGCGAACCAGCAGCCACAGCGCGACCGCCGCGATCCCGACCCGACCGAGCACGATGGTCAGGCTCGGCAACTCGCCGGCCAGCAGGCGAAAGAACACGAACGATCCGCCCCAGGGCAGCGACAGCGCCCCGATCAGCAGCCAGGCCTCGGCGGAAAGTCGCGGTGACGGCGGGTTCATGCGCGCCTGTCGCATGGCGCGCCGGCGCGGGACACTCCGTTCGTTGCGGCGGCTGCCATCAAGCCTTCAACGAAGCATCATGCCGCCGTCATTGTCCGGCGCGATGCCGCGCGGTATTCCGCGTCCGACATGGCCATCGCGCAACCCACCCGGCTCAAGACCTCCTCCGCCCCGCTCAGCGCCTGGATGCTGTCGGCTGACGATGACGGGTCCTGGACCGCCTTCATGCCCAAACGGGGCGGTATCGCCCGGCGGCTGCGGGTCTTCCGCCGCCTCGCCTTCATCCTGCTGTGGACGCTACCCTGCCTGCTGGTCCAGACCGTGCTGGTGCTGCTGCCCGGCCGTGCCGACCGCGCCATGTCCCGCCTCTACTGGTCGGGCATGTGCCGCGCCCTCGGCCTCGGCATCCGCGTCATCGGCAGCCCCGCCGGCCAGGCCGGCGGGCGGCCGGTGGTCTACGTGTCCAACCATTCCTCCTGGCTCGACGTGCTCGTGCTCGGCGCCCGGATCGAGGCGAGCTTCATCGCCAAGGAGGAAGTGGCCCGCTGGCCGGTGGTCTCCTGGATCGCCAGGCTCGGCCGCACCGTCTATGTGCGCCGCGCCCGCAGTTCGACCGCCCGCGAGCGTGACGAGATGCGCGCCCGCCTTGCCGGCGGCGACAGCCTGATCCTGTTCCCGGAGGGCACCACGTCCGACGGCTCGCGCGTGCTGCCGTTCCGCTCGGCCTTCCTCTCGGTCGCCGAACTGCCGGTGACGGCCGATGGCAAGCCGCCCATCGTCCAGCCCGTCTCGGTCGTCTACGACCGTCTCGCCGGGCTGCCCACCGGGCGCGCGAGCCGGCCCATCTTCGCCTGGTATGGCGACATGGACCTCGCCTCGCATTTCTGGCGCCTGTCGCAGGAGCGCGGCCTGCGCGCGACCATCCTGCTGCATCCGCCGATCGACCCTGCCAGCTTCCCCAGCCGCAAGGCGCTGACCGAGGCCACCTGGCGCACCACCGCCGACGGCGCGGCTGCGCTGCGCCAGAACCGGCCGGTCGCGGCGGCCTGACGCCGCCGCGACCGGCCAGCCATCGCAGGCTAGTACATATGTTGCCCGCCGTTGATCGACAGCGTCGATCCGGTGATGAAGTCGGCCGTATCGGCGGTCAGGAACACCACGCCGCGGGCGATGTCCTCGGCGTGGCCCAGCCGGCCCACCGGAATGCGGGCGATGATCTTCTGCAGCACGTCCTCCGGCACCGCGCGCACCATTTCGGTGTCCACGTAGCCCGGCGCGATCGCATTGACCGTGATGCCGAACCGCGCCCCTTCCTGCGCCAGCGCCTTGGTGAAGCCATGGATGCCGGACTTGGCGGCGGCATAGTTCACCTGGCCGTACTGGCCGGCCTGGCCGTTGATGCTGCCGATATTGACCACGCGGCCGAACTTGGCCGCACGCATGCCGTCGAAGGTCAGCTTGCAGAGGTTGAAGCAGGAGCCGAGGTTGGTGTCGATCACCGCATCCCACATGTCCCGCGTCAGCCGGGACATCGTGGAGTCCCGCGTGATGCCGGCATTGTTGACCAGGATCTCGACCTTGCCGACCTCCGCCTCGATCTGCGCCACCGCGGCCTGGCAGGCCGCGAAATCGCCGGCATCGAACTTGATCACCCTGATCCCGGTCTCCGCGGCGAAGGCGTTGGCGGCGGCATCGTTGGCCGTGTAGCTGGCCACCACAGTCCGGCCCGCGGCCTTCAGCTGGCGGCTGATCTCGGCGCCGATCCCGCGCGTTCCGCCGGTGACGAGGGCTACCCTGCTCATGCGATCCTCCCTGGATGCGTGACCCGCCGGCCCGCTTCATGGGTGGCGGGACGTTGTCGGTGACACACGGAATTTGCGCACGACGCGTTGACGCAAATCAAGCGAAAGCGCGGACTTGCCCCATCCGCGCCTCCGTCCCCGCCCTCACGCCGGCGTCAGCACCGTCGCTGCCACCGCATCCGCCTCCACCCCCGCCCGGGTCAGATGGATCACATGATACTCGCCCCGGATCCACGGCTCGAACTGGTCGCGATAATGCGGGCTGCCCGGCACCCCCGAATTGCCGATGTTCTGAATCGCGCGGAACGAATCGGGCACCGCGAAATCCACCACGATCCGGTATTCCGCACCCGACGCCGCCGCGTGCGGCGGCAGCTCGCCCCCGGTGTTGCGCAGCGTGTGCGATCCGCCGTCCACCGGCAGCGGCCCGATGTCGAACGCCGCGGCATTCCCCGCGCCCGACAGCGGATGGTGCCAGTGCGCCAGATGCACCTTGCCCCATTCCCAGCCGCTGCGGTCCGCGCCCAGCCGCGCCTCCAGCCGCGCAATCGCCTCCCGCGCCACCGCCACCACGTTGGCCGCCAGCCCGTCCGAGAAATACTGGCACTGCGCCCTCCAGCACGCTGGTGCACAGCCCGGTCTGCTGCTGTGCGAGGTCGATCAGGTGCGCCGGCAAATGCAGCCCCAGCACCCGGCGATTCCAGATCGCCATGAACGTCTCGAACAGCGTCGGCGCCGGCGTGCCGGTCGCGTAGTGCTGGTCCCAGCTGCCCAGCACGCCGGCCAGTTCCCGCGCCGCCGCATCGTCGCTGCCCGCCAGCGCCGCCAGGATATGCGGCACCGTCCGCGTCGCCCGCACGTTCTTGACGTCGTTCTGCAGCGCGATGTTGTCGGCCACGTCCATCCTCGGGCTGGCCGCGAACACCTCGTCCAGCCGCACGCCGCGATGCCCCTGCGAATAGGCGCCGTAGATCGGGAACGGATAGTCCGGCCCCACGATGCGCTGGTTGGCGCTCGCCACCACGCCGCCCGGCGGGTCGTAGCGATGCGGCATGCCCTCGTACGGGATGTAGCCCTTCCACGCGTCGATCGGGTCGTTCGCGTCGCGCACGCCCGGCCAGGTCCGCCCGCGGATTGGAATGCGCCCGGCCATCTGGTAGCCGACATGCCCGTCGCGGTCGGCATAGATCCAGTTGAACACCGCCACCGACCAGTCGCGCAGCACGCCGCGGAACTGCTCCCAGCTCTTCGCCCGCCCCAGGCCGAGGATGGCGCGCAGGTCGTCCAGGTGCTCCATTCCCACCCAGCGCAGCGACATCGGCGCATCGCCGTCCTTGTCGATCGACGGCACCAGCGCGTTCACGATCGGACCCCGCACCGTCTCCCGGATGGTCAGCGCCCGGTCCGCCTCGCCGCGCACCGGAATCGCCGTCTCCCGCACGGCGAAATTCCGCCACGCCGCGCCGTCCCGGTAGCGGCCCGGATCGGCCGGGTCCACCGTCTCGGCATACAGGTCGCGGGTGGATGCCATGTTGTTGGTCAGGCACCAGGCGGACTGCCGGTTGCTGCCCCACCAGAAGCCGGGAATGCCGGGATGCCCGCAGCCGGCTGCGTCGTCCTCCGGCCCGTGCAGCCCGAACTCATACCAGCTCGCCGGCACCCAGAACGGCTGGTGCGGATCGCCCGCCAGCACCGGGAACCCGGCGGCGGCGCGCCTGCCGCTGATCGCCCAGTTGTTGCTGCCCGTCGCATCGTCGGTGCCGGCGGCCAGCCCGCTCGCCGCGAAATCCGCCACCGTCGCCCCCGGCAGCACCAGGTTCTCCGAGGCTTCCGGCGTCAGGTACAGCGTGCGCAGATGCTCCGGCAGCAGGCGGGACGCATCGGCCGCCATGATCCGGTCGATCCGCCCGTTCAGCGACCACCAGAACCCGCGCGCGATCGCCACCACGTCGCGCACCGTGAACGGCGCCGGCCGGTAGCCCAGCATCAGGAACTCCACCGGCAGATCCGCGTCCATCGCTTCGATGCCGCGGTTGATGCCGGCCACGAACGCCTCGATCACCGCCCGCGTGGCCGGGTCGACCAGCCGCACCTCCCGCTCGCTGATCCGGTCGATCCCCACGGTC